>JACMMK010000463.1 GCA_014379045.1 Burkholderiales bacterium | reverse complement strand
GGCTGCTCGCAGCGAAATCGCCACCGAGCAGCGCGGCGACGCGTTCCTCGAGAGTCTGCGCCTTCAGATGTGCGCTGACGCGGCCAGTGTGTTTCAGTGTGAAGGCGCATTCCGGATGGGCGAGTGCAATGCGGCGAAACGTTTCCTCGCAGTGGCTGAACTCCGTGGCTTCGGTCCGCAGAAACTTGCGCCGTGCGGGGGTGTTGAAGTACAGGTCCTCGACGGTGACCGTGGTACCGGCGGAGCGGACCGCGGGCTCGAGCTGGCGGATGCTCTCGCCATCGGCGCGCACCCGCCAGGCATGCTGCGCCTCGGGCGTGCGGGTGGAAAGGGAGAGCCGCGACACCGCCGCGATCGAGGCGAGCGCCTCGCCGCGAAAGCCCAGGCTCGCGACCGCTTCCAGGTCTTCGAGCGCTGCGATCTTGCTCGTCGCATGACGTTCGAGCGCCAGCGCCAGGTCGTCGCGGGCAATGCCGTGACCGTTGTCGATCACGGTGATCCGACGCGTCCCGCCCGCGTCGAGTTCGACCGCGAGTTCGGTCGCACCCGCATCGATCGCGTTCTCGATCAGTTCTTTCAGCGCCGACGCGGGCCGTTCGATCACTTCACCGGCGGCGATCTGACTGATCAGGAGATCGGGCAGCGGATGGATACGGAGCATGGCGAATTATAGGCGGGTCGTGGTAGTGCGATTGGCCGTCTCGCGGGTGCACCGAAAGCGCCTTTTTGCGCGACGTTCGCGGCTGTGCCGGAACAAGGGTGGCCCGTCGAGGCGTTTCGAATATAATCGCAGGCTTTTTGGCCGATAGCCGCACCGGCTTCGAATCAGGCTTTCGAATCAGGCTTCGCAATCAGGTGCCTCGCAGGCGCACGCAGGGCCGCGCCAGCGTCCACGGGTCGGCGCGCGAGCGCTCCTTCAAGCAAGTTCACCTCAGCGAACGATCCGGCGATGTCGCCGACGTGGAGAAGGACCTCTCGAGATGAAGATCGGTATTCCCACTGAAACCCGCCCCGGCGAGACGCGGGTCGCCGCGACCCCTGAGACGGTGAAGAAGTTTTGCGCCGCGGCGCAGAACACGGTGCTGCTGCAGGCAGGCGCGGGTGCCCAGGCCCACTTCGTCGACGCCGATTACGCCGCGGCCGGGGCAACGGTCGTGGCCGATGCGGCTGCCGTGTATGCGCAGGCCGAACTCGTGCTCAAGGTGCGCGCGCCGCTGCCCGAGGAGATCGCCGCGATGAAGGCCGGCACGGTATTGATCGGCCTGCTGTCGCCATACGATGCGGCAGGTCTCGAGGCGCTCGCGCAGCAGGGCCTGACCGCGTTCGCGATGGAGTTGCTGCCGCGCACTTCGCGCGCGCAGTCGATGGATGTGTTGTCGTCGCAGGCGAACATCGCCGGCTACAAAGCGGTCGTGCTCGGTGCCGACACCTATGGTCGGCTGATGCCGATGCTGATGACCGCGGCGGGGACGGTGAAGGCGGCGCGGATGGTCATCCTCGGCGCCGGCGTCGCCGGCCTGCAGGCGATCGCGACCGCCAAGCGCCTGGGCGCCGTGATCGAGGCCTCCGACGTACGTCCGGCGGTGAAGGAGCAGATCGAGTCGCTCGGGGCCAAGTTCATCGACGTGCCCTACGAGACCGACGAGGAACGCGAGATCGCGCAGGGCGTCGGCGGTTACGCGCGCCCGATGCCGGCGTCGTGGATGACGCGACAGGCGGCCGAGGTCGCCAAGCGCATCGCACAGGCCGATATCGTGATCACCACCGCGCTGATCCCGGGGCGCAAGGCGCCGGTGCTGGTGACCGATGAAATGGTCAAGTCGATGAAGCCCGGGTCGGTGATCGTCGACATGGCGGTCGAGCAGGGCGGCAACGTGCAGGGCTCGGAACCGGGCCGCATCGCCGTCTCGCATGGCGTGCGCATCGTCGGCGAGACGAACCTGCCGGCACTGGTGCCGACCGATTCGAGCGCGCTTTATTCGCGCAATCTGATGACGTTTCTCGCGCTGATGCTCGACAACAAGACCGGGCAGTTCAATCTCAACCGCGAAGACGATCTGGTCGCCGGCACGCTCGTGTGCCACGGCGGCGAGCTCGTACGCAAGTCATAGCAACACATCGACCCGTCGATCACCGCAATCGAGAAAGCTGCCATGGAACTCGTTGACCCGACCATCACCAACCTGATCATCTTCGTGCTGGCGATCTACGTCGGCTACCACGTCGTCTGGAACGTCACCCCGGCGCTGCACACGCCGCTGATGGCGGTGACCAATGCGATCTCGGCGATCGTCATCGTCGGCGCGATGCTCGCCGCCGCGCTGACCGAAACCGAGCTCGGCAAGACGATGGGCGTCCTTGCCGTGGCGCTCGCGTCGGTCAACGTGTTCGGCGGGTTCCTGGTGACGCGGCGCATGCTCGAGATGTTCCGGAAGAAAGAGCCGAAGAAGACGGAGGGGTCGTGAGCATGAGTCTCGTTGTTCTGCTTTATCTGTTCGCGTCGGTCTGCTTCATCCAGGCGCTGAAGGGGCTGTCGCATCCGACGAGTTCCCGGCGCGGCAATCTGTTCGGCATGGTCGGCATGGCGATCGCGGTCGTCACCACGATCGGCCTCATCTTCATGCTTCGCCCCGACGGCGCCGCGACCGGCATGCTCTGGGTGATCGGTGGCGTCGCGGTCGGCGGCACGCTCGGCGCCGTGATGGCTAATCGGGTCGAGATGACCAAGATGCCCGAACTGGTCGCGTTCATGCATTCGATGATCGGTCTGGCGGCGGTGTTCATCGCGATCGCGACCGTCGCCGAGCCCTGGGCGTTCGGGCTGGTGGCCCGCGATCAGCCGATTCCGATCGGCAATCGTGTGGAGCTGTTCATCGGCGCATTCGTCGGCGCGATCACGTTCTCGGGGTCGGTGATCGCCTTCGGCAAGCTTGCGGGCAAGTACAAGTTCCGCTTGTTCCAGGGCGCACCGTTCCTGTTCAAGGGGCAGCACCTGCTCAACCTGGTGCTGGGCATCGCGATGCTCGGCTTCGGCGTGGCGTTCATCGTCACGCAGGACTGGATGCCGTTCTGGGCGATGCTGGCGCTCGCCTTCGTGCTCGGCGTGCTGATCATCATTCCGATCGGCGGTGCCGACATGCCGGTCGTGGTGTCGATGCTGAACAGCTATTCGGGGTGGGCTGCGGCCGGCATCGGGTTTTCGCTGTACAACTCGATGCTGATCATCGCGGGCTCGCTGGTGGGCTCCTCCGGCGCGATCCTCTCGTACATCATGTGCCGCGCGATGAACCGTTCGTTCTTCAACGTCATTCTAGGCGGCTTCGGACAGGATGGCGGTACCGCGGTCGCGTCGACCGAGCAGCGTGCGGTCAAGAGCGGCAGCGCCGATGATGTCGCCTTCATGCTGTCCAACGCCGACAGCGTGATCATCGTCCCGGGCTACGGCCTCGCGGTCGCGCGTGCCCAGCACGCGGTGAAGGAGATGGCGCACAAGCTGCAGGCGAAAGGGATCTCGGTGCGCTACGCGATCCATCCGGTCGCCGGGCGCATGCCGGGGCACATGAACGTCCTGCTCGCCGAGGCCGAGGTGCCGTACGACCAGGTCGCCGAGATGGAAGACATCAACAGCGATTTCGGTCAGACCGACGTGGTGATGGTGCTCGGCGCCAACGACGTGGTGAATCCGGCCGCGCTGGTCAAGGGCACCGCGATCTACGGGATGCCGATTCTCGATGCCTACAAAGCACGCACGGTGATCGTGAACAAACGCTCGATGGCGGCCGGCTATGCCGGACTCGACAACGAACTGTTCTACATGGACAAGACGATGATGGTGTTCGGCGACGCGAAGAAGGTCGTCGAGGACATCGTCAAGGCGATCGAGTAGCGGCGGGCGATCGCGGCGGGGGCGTCAGCGACTACCGGAGAGACCGGGAAGTTGGCTTGACCGGTTACCCGCCGCGCGCTGCCCGCGCGGCTCGCTTCGCGCAGCCGCAGACCGTCGATCCGAGGCCGGGTGCCTGCCCGAAGTGGCGGCGACTCAATCCAGGCTGAGGTTCAACCGCTCGACCAGCGGCCGCCAGAGGTCGAGTTCGGCGCGCCAGAACCTGCCCAGGTCTTCGGCGCTGGAAGCGATCGGGATCGCGCCCAGGTCGCGGATGCGCTGGGCCACGGTCGGATCTTGTACCGCCTTGATCGCCTCTGCCTCGAGCCTGCGGGAAATCTCGTGCGGCGTGCCCGAGCGCACGAACAGCGCGAACCAGCTCGCGTTGCGGAATGCCGGCAGCCCGGCCTCGGCGAGGGTGGGGACATCGGGTAGCACCGACACGCGGGTACCGGTGGTCACCCCGAGCGCACGCACCGTACCGGCACGGATGCCCTCGATCTGCCCGGGCAGGTTGTCGAACAGGAAGGTCAGCGTACCCGCCATCAGTTCGGCGGTCGCCGGGGCACTGCCCTTGTAGGCGACGTGCGTCCCCTCGGTCGAGGTGAGCTGCTTGAACAGTTCTGCCGACAGGTGCAGCACAGTGCCGATGCCCGACGACCCGTAGTTGATCCTGTTGGGGTTCGCGCGCGTGAAGGCGATGAACTCCTTCAGGTTCTTCACCGGAACGTCGCGGTTGATGATCAGCACGTTGGGCACATCGGCCAGTCGGCTGATCGGGGTGAAGTCACGCACCGTGTCGTAGGTGAGCTTGCGGTAGACGAACGGCGCGATCGCTGCAGTGGACACGTTGTGGAACATCAGCGTGTAGCCATCGGCCGGCAGGCGCGCCGCTTCGGCGGCGCCGATCGTGCCCCCTGCCCCGCCGCGGTTCTCGACCACCACCGCCCGGCCCATCGACTCGCCCATCTTCGCCGCGACCAAGCGCGCGATGATATCGGTCGGCCCGCCGGCGGCGAACGGCACCACCATCCGCAGCTGCCGGTCCGGGTAGCGCGCAGCCTCCTGGGCCTGCGCGAAAGTCGCCGCGGCAAGCAGGCCAGGCATCAGTGCGCCAGTCGCGAGGCGGGCGGCAATGCGGCGCAGAGAGGTCATCTTGGCGGCTCCCGGGTTACAGATGCGAACTGCGTAGGACGGGCACGGCGACCCGAAGGTCAGTCCAGAACCCGATCGAGGATCCAGTTGTCGATCGCATGCACCAGCGGCTCGCGATGCGAGAAGCGCCCCGGCGTTGCGTACGGCGAGTCGAGGCCCTTCTGCTGGCGCTCGGAGGCCACGATGTCTTCCTCGGTGGTGATGTCCCAGCGTCGGTAGTAGTTCGCCGCCAGCGTCTCGAAGTCGGGGCGGCCCAGCCGCTCGCGCGGGAACAGTGCGCCATGCACCAGCATCATCGACGACGGGCCGAGCGGATGCACCTCCAGATACCAGGCGCAGTCGATCGTGCAGGCGAGATACGTGCTCGGATAGATCAGCGGCGCGCAGGTGCCGGCGGCCTCGCGTCGGCCGAGCAGCGGCTCATGCACGGGAAAGCCCGAGTCGCCCTGGAGCAGCGCCATGCTGGCATCGTGGCGGGCGAAGGTGACGCAATACTCTCCGATGGTCGGCTCGACCGCGTAGCCGGCACTCTTCGCCGAGGCGTAGCGCTGGATCGTGCGCTTGTGCACGGTCGCGATGTGATAGCTCTCTTTCGCGTTCTCGACCCAGAGCTTCCAGTTGCAGGCGATCGGGTACTCGCGCCGTCGGGCGAGCACCATGTCGCCCAGGCCGTAGATACCCACCTTGTCGTCGATGTCGCCGAGGAACACCGACAGCGGAGCGGCCGCCGGATCGAAGTTGATGAACATGAAGCCGGCCCAGGTCTCGAGCCGTACCCGATGCAGCGGATAGTCGCCCGCGCCGAAGCCCTCGGTGCGGTCCATGTCGGGCGTGCCCGAGAGCTTCCCGTCCAGCGCATACACCCAGCTGTGATAAGGACACACGATCGCCTTGCAATTGCCGTTGCCCTCATCCAACAACATGGAGCCTCGATGGCGGCAGCTGTTGGCGAACGCGCGCAGCGCACCATCCGACCCGCGCACGACGACGATCGGCACTCCGGCGAACGCCAGGGCGAAGTAATCGCCGGGCGCGGGCACCTGCTCGGTGCGTCCGAGGAACTGCCATTCACGGCGGAAGATGCGCTCCACCTCGCGCCGATAGAACGCGGGCGAGGTGTAGCACCAAGCCGGTGGCGTCTGCGCTTCGAGCAGCGGCTGGCGCACGGCCGCATAGTGGCGCGGATCGAAGAGGTCGCTGTCTTCGGGTGTCCGGTGCTTGATCATCTGGCCTCGTGCGCGTGTCGACGTGACGACGTGTCGATGGTTCGATACGTGGACGTCATCCGGCTATGCTCCCGCATTAGCAAGAGCGATGCCAGTGCCCGAGCGGGGATGCGCAAAGAAAGGCGGGTGCGCAGTGCAGCGCTTCCTCACCACGGCAACCGGGCAGCTGCCGCACCAACACCCTGTACGGCGCCGCGACCGTCGCGGTATCGATCGGCGCGGGTGGCGAGCGCTTTGCGGAGCAGGCGGGGCCGGGCCGCAGGACCAGGCTAGGCGTTAGTGGCGGGCGGGCGCACCGGTCTGGGTTCGACCGGCCGCGACGGGTCGGCGCACCACTCGCTCCACGAGCCCGGATACAGGCGCGAGCCTTTCAGCCCGGCGATCTCCATCGCGAGCAGGTTGTGGCAGGCGGTGACGCCCGATCCGCACTGATGGACGATCTGCTCGGGCGTGTGCCCGACCATCAGTTCGATGAACTCCTTGCGCAATACGCCTTGCGGTTTGAATACGCCGGCATTGTCGAGATTCAGCTGGAACAGGCGGTTGACTGCGCCCGGGATATGCCCGCCTACCGGGTCCATCGTCTCGTTCTTGCCGGCGAAACGTTCGGGCGACCGCGCATCGACGAGCAGCATGCCGGGTGAGCGCAGATTGGCCAGCACCGTCGACGCCTCGACGCGCAGCGCATCGCGCCGGCGCGGCGTGAAGGTGGTCGCCTCGATGCGCGGCGCGGCCCGGGTGAGGGAGCGACCTTCGATCTTCCACTTCGGGAGGCCGCCGTCGAGCACGGCCACGGTTTCATGACCCAGCCAGCGCAGCATCCACCACAGGCGTGCGGCGTAGTAGCCGCCGCTCGCGTCGTAGGCGACGACCTGTTTGCGAACATCCACGCCCTGCGTACCCAGCCACGCAGCGAACGCGACGACCTCGGGCAGCGGATGGCGTCCCGAGCGTTCGGTCTTCGCGCCCGACAGATTCTCGTCGAGATGCGCGAAGCGTGCCCCCGGGATGTGATCAGCCGCGTAGGCGCGCCGTCCCGCTTCCACATCCGCCAGGTCGTGCCGACAATCGAACACGATCCAGTTGGGATCGGACAGGTTCGTGAAGAGATCTTGCGTGCTGATGAGCGTGTGGTGAGGCATGGCGGCCGCAGTCCAAGTCGATTGATGAGACGGCGAAGGGGCCGCGAACGAAGTTCCAAGCCAAGTGTAATCTCCGCTCCCCGGAGCGTGCGCCGGCATTTTTCCTCATTGCGTCATCGGAGTTGTCTTTGCACGAACTCGTGGAAGTGCTGCATCCCGTCCTCGTACGGCGAGTGATACGGCCCGACCTCGTTGCGGCCCTGCCGCCAGAGGGCCTTCCTGCCGGCATGCATCCGCTCGCAGATCTCCCGATCCTCCGCTGCAGTCTCCAGGTAGGCGGCGCGCTCGGCCTGGATGAACTCGCGCTCGAAACACGCGATCTCCTCCGGATAATAGAACTCGACGACGTTGGTGCACCGCTCGGGGCCTTCGGGCAGGATCGAACTCACGACCAGCACGTGCGGATACCACTCGAGCATGACGTTCGGGTAGTAGGTCAGCCAGACCGCGCCATACTTCGGTGCATTGCCAGCGCGGTAGCGCAGCACCTGGTCGTGCCAGCGTGAATACACGGGCGTACCGGGCGAGGCCAGCTGTTCGTTGACGCCGACCCGCTGCACCGAGTACCAGTCACCGAACTCCCAGTGAAGGTTGTCGCAGTCGACGAAGCGGCCGAGCCCCGGGTGGCACGGCGCGACGTGATAGTCCTCGAGGTAGACCTCGATGAACGTCTTCCAGTTCACTTCATAGTGCTCGACCAGCTGGTGGTCGAAGCTATATCCGTCGAAATTCAGGTCGTCGATCACCGACAGCGCGGCAAGGTCATGGATCACATCGCGCCCGGATTCGAACAGCAGTCCGTTCCAGCGGGTGAGCGCGGTGCGCTCGAGGTCGAGGCACGGCGATTCAGGAAACTTCGGCGCACCGAGCAACCGTCCGGAAAGATCGTAGGTCCAGCGATGCACCGGGCAGACGATCTGGCCGGTGTTGCCCGACGCACTCAGCATCTTCGCCTGACGGTGGCGGCAGACATTCGAGAGCAGTTCGATCCGCTCGGCGTTGCGCACCAGTACTTTCGCGCCGCGCGCGGTGTCGACGACGCGGTAGTCGCCGGGCTCCGGCACCATCAATTCGTGGCCCACATAGCGTGGACCAGCATCGAAGATCAGGCGTTGCTCCATCTCCCAGACGATCGGGTCGATGTACCAGCCCACGGGCAGTTGTGTGGCTGCCGGCCGGAGCCGCTGGACGCCTGCAATATCGGTCACTGAGCTCTCCTGACACGGGTACGCATCGTCGACTGAACCCTTGAACCCCCATCGGTTCTCGGCGCGAGCGGTCGCCCCGAAAAAAAAGTTTGCGATTGTCCCCCGAAACAGCCGGGAGCGGCAACGATGCACGGACGGAGCGTATGGTTGACCGACCCCGGCAGGCTCCGCTAGCCTCGATCATCGCGACCGGCGCCGCTATCGCGCGCCTGAGCGCCGACTGGAAGACTGCGCACCCCCATGGCCAAGATCAACGAACGAGCGACCGCGCCCCCGAGCTTCGAGGCCGCCCTGGCCGAACTGGAGAAAATCGTCGCCGGCATGGAGGCCGGACAGCTCTCGCTCGAAGATTCGCTCGCGTGCTATCGGCGGGGCGCCGAACTGCTTCAATACTGCGATGGTCAGCTGCAGGCCGTGCAGAGCCAGGTGAAAGTGCTCGAAGACGGCATGCTGAAGGATTTCACGCTCGATGCGAGCGGGACACGCCGGCAGGCATCGAGCGCCGGTAGTCGGGACGACGTCAATGAGTTCGACGATTCGAATGACGACGACGCCGCAGACGACAACCGGCACGACAACGAAATCGATGACGACGGCGACGGCGGTGGCGGGCAGACGACAACGGGGACGGGGCGGCGGCGGCAACCATGAGGGCGATGCGCCGCGCGCCGTGACCCGACGCGGAGACGTTGGCGGTTTGCCGCCCGCTGCGCCCTCAGGTATCTTCGAGTGCTCTGTCCACGCGCGGGGTTGCACGTCTTGCAGGGGTCCGTCTTCGGCGCGCACGGACCCGCGCGCGACGACCGGCTCCGGCCTGCCCCTTTGTCCGATCCCCTAGATCGTCTGCGCAACTGGTGAACGCGCCGATGTCCCTCGACGCCGCAGACTTCGACACCTGGATGCGTCAGCATCAGGCGCTTGCCGAGCAGACTCTGGCCAAGGTGCTGCCTGCGCTCGAGCATGCCCCTGCGCGTCTTCACGAAGCGATGCGTTATGCTGTGATCGGCGGCGGCAAGCGGGTGCGCCCACTGCTTGCGTTCGCCGCCGCCGAGGTCGTCGAGGCGCCGCCCGAGCGGGTTGCCCTGGCCGGTGCCGCGGTCGAACTGATCCACGCGTATTCGCTGGTGCACGACGATCTGCCGTGCATGGACGACGACACGTTGCGCCGCGGCAAACCGACCGTGCATGTCCAATATGACGAGGCAACCGCGTTATTGGTCGGCGACGCGCTGCAGAGCCTCGCGTTCCAGCTGCTCGCCGAGCACACGCTGGCCGAAGAGCCGTTGCGCCAGCTTGAAATGGTGCGCCTGCTGGCGCAGGCCGCAGGCTCGCGCGGCATGGCCGGCGGGCAGGCGATCGATCTTGCCTCGATCGGGCACACGCTCGACGTGACCGAGCTCGAGTTCATGCACATCCACAAGACCGGCGCATTGATCCGATGTGCGACACTGCTGGGTGCGTTATGCGGTAATCCGCTGGGCGAGGCCGAGCGCGCGCATCTCGACCGCTTCGCCAAGGCGATCGGGCTCGCGTTCCAGGTCGTCGACGATCTGCTCGACGCCGAGGCGAGTACGGCGACGCTGGGCAAGACCGCTGGCAAGGATGCACAGGCGAACAAGCCGACCTATGTAACGGCATTGGGAGTACGCGCCGCGCGACAATGGGCGCGCGAATTGCGCGCGCAAGCCGATGCGGCCCTCGCGCCGCTGGGCGCGCGTGGCGCAAGGCTCGGCCAGCTGGCCGACTTCATCGTAAAGAGAGAATTTTGAACAAGCCGCACGAAGTCTTCGAACTGCTGGGACGCATCGATGCGCCGGCTGACCTGCGCGCGCTCGACCGCCGGCAGCTGCCGCAGGTGTGCAACGAGCTGCGTGAATTCCTGTTGCAGTCGGTCGCGCGCACCGGGGGTCACCTGTCGTCGAATCTCGGCACGGTGGAACTCACCGTCGCGCTGCATTATGTGTTCGACACGCCCACCGACCGGTTGGTCTGGGACGTCGGCCACCAGACCTACGCGCACAAGGTGCTGACCGGACGGCGTGAAGGCATGGACCGCTTGCGCATGCGCGGCGGCGTGGCCGGCTTTCCGCGCCGCGACGAGAGCGACTACGACACCTTCGGCGTCGCCCATTCGTCGACGTCGATCAGCGCGGCGCTCGGCATGGCAGTGGCCGCCAATCGCCTCGACATGCCGCGCAAGGTGGTGGCGATCATCGGCGACGGCGCGATGTCGGCGGGTCTTGCGTTCGAGGCACTGAACAACGCCGAAGCTGCCGACTGCGATCTGCTGGTGATCCTCAACGACAACGACATGTCGATCTCGCCCCCGGTGGGCGCGCTGCACAACTATCTAGCCCGGCTGATGTCGGGCCGCTTCTACACCGCGGCGCGGCGCGCCGGTGAGAAGGTGCTGTCCGCCGCGCCGGGCATGCTCGAACTCGCGAAGCGCGCCGAGGAGCATGTCAAGGGCATGCTGCTTCCCGGCACGCTGTTCGAGGAGTTCGGCTTCAACTATCTCGGCCCGGTCGACGGTCACGACGTCGAGCTGCTGACCTCGACGTTGTCGAACCTGAGGCAACTGCGTGGGCTGCAGTTCCTGCACGTGGTCACGCGCAAGGGCAAGGGCTATGCGCCGGCCGAGGTCGACCCGATCCAGTATCACGGCGTGTCGAAATTCGACCCTGCGGCCGGGATCGTCGCGCGTGCGGCATCGGCGCCCGCGCCGGCGGTCTCGTACACGCAGGTGTTCGGCGACTGGCTGTGCGACATGGCCGCGGCCGACCCGCGCGTGATCGGCATCACGCCGGCGATGCGCGAAGGGTCGGGCATGGTGCGCTTCTCGCGCGAGC
>JACMMK010000462.1 GCA_014379045.1 Burkholderiales bacterium | reverse complement strand
GGCGCGCTCACGGCGTTGTGCGCGACCGCGGCGCGCCCACTGGGCCTGCTGCTGATCCTCTGGTCGTTCGTGGCATTCGTCGATCCCGGCGCCCGTTCGGGCGCGGTCTGGATCCCGCTCGTCAACCCACTCGATCTCGCGCAGCTCGCGGTCATCATCGCACTGGTGCTCTGGGCGCGTGCACGCACCCGCCCCGGCGCGGGCTCCTCGCGGGCGTGGCCGGCGGCGGGTCTGGTCGCCTTCGTCTGGCTCAACGCAACCTGGCTGCGCTTCGCCCACCACCGCACCGGCATGCGCTACACGCTGGCGGCGATCGAAGACTCGCCGATGGCGCAGAGCGGGCTGTCGCTGCTGTGGACGGTGACCTCGCTGTTGATGATGGTCGAAGCGCGACGCCGGGGCAGCCGCAAGCTCGGCATCGCCGCCGCGGTCGTGCTCGGTGGCGTCGTCGTCAAGCTGTTGCTCGTCGACCTGGCAGGCGTCGGCACGCTGGCGCGCATCGTCTCGTTCATCGGCGTCGGTGCCTTGTTGCTCGCGCTCGGCTACGTGCTGGCACGCCCGGCGAAGGCGGAGGGCGCCACCCCGCCATGATAAACTCCGCTCCGATTCGTTGAACGCGCGCCCGGCGCCGTTGGCCCCATGTCTGGAAGCACACTCGGCACGCTTTTCACGGTCACCTCGTTCGGCGAGAGCCACGGCCCGGCGATCGGTTGCGTCGTCGATGGCTGCCCGCCCGGCCTCGCACTGACCGAGGCGGATATCCAGGCCGAGCTCGACCGGCGCAAGCCCGGCACCTCGCGTCATGTGACCCAGCGCCGCGAAGACGATATCGTCGAGATCCTCTCCGGCGTGTTCGAAGGCCGCACCACCGGCACGCCGATCGGCCTGCTGATCCGGAACGTCGATGCCCGGAGCAAGGACTATTCGAAGATCCAGGACACGTTCCGTCCCGGTCATGCCGACTACACCTACTGGCAGAAATTCGGCATCCGCGATTACCGGGGCGGCGGACGCCAGTCGGCACGCGAGACCGCGGTGCGGGTTGCCGCCGGGGCGATCGCGAAGAAATGGTTGCACGAGCGCTGCGGGGTGACGGTGCGCGGGCACATGTCGCAGCTCGGCCCGATCCCCCTCGCGTTCAAGTCGTGGGACGGGGTGTACGACAACCCGTTCTTCTCGGCCGACCCCGATGTCGTTCCAGAACTCGAAGCTTTCATGGACGGGCTGCGCAAGTCGGGCGACTCGTGCGGCGCGAAGATCACGACCGTTGCCAGCGGCGTGCCGGTGGGTTGGGGCGAGCCGGTGTACGACAAGCTCGACGCCGATATCGCGTACAACATGATGAACATCAATGCGGTCAAAGGCGTCGAGATCGGTGCCGGCTTCGCTGCGGTGACGCAGCCCGGCACCGTGCACGGCGACGAGATGACGCCGGAAGGTTTTCTGTCGAACAACGCCGGGGGCATACTCGGCGGCATCTCGACCGGACAGGACATCGTCGTGCACGTGGCGGTGAAGCCGACGTCGTCGATCCGGCTGCCGCGGCGCTCGATCGATCGCAGCGGCGTGCCGGTGATCGTCGAGACGACGGGGCGTCACGACCCTTGTGTAGGCATCCGCGCGACGCCGATCTGCGAGGCGATGCTCGCGCTGACACTGATCGATCATGCGCTGCGTCACCGTGCGCAGAACGCCGACGTGTCGACCGAGACACCGCGCATCGCCGCGCGCGCGCCTGCCGCAGATCGACATGGTGTGCTGGAACCGACCAGGCCCGAGTCGGTGCGCGAAAACGCCGATCCGTCTGAAGCCTGAGGTCGGCACTGCCGCAGCAGGCTCGGTGCAGACCCCGATCGCCGCGCTCGGCGTCTTCTACTTCGCCTATTTCGCCTACGTCGGCGGGTTCACGCCGTATCTAAGTCTGTACTTCGACTCGGTCGGCATGAACGCGTTCCAGATCGGCCTGCTGATGGCGGCGATGCAGGCCACGCGGATCTTCGGGCCGATGCTCTGGGCCGTGCTCGCCGACCGTCGCGGCGAACGGATGCGGATCGTGCGTCTGACCTCGCTCGCCGGGGGCATCGCCTTGCTCGGGCTGCAGTTCGACCAGAGTTTTATCGGCATGCTGGTCGTGCTGGCGGTGATGAGCTTCTTCACCAGCGCCGCGATGCCGCTCGCCGAGGCGACGACGTTCGGACATGTGCAGGGCGATACCGGTCGCTATGCGCGGATTCGCCTCTGGGGGTCGATCGGGTTCATCGCCTCGGTGATCGGTATCGGCTATTTTCTCGATGTCGCGACGCTGCGCGACTGGCTGTGGCTGATCGTCGCAATCTATGCCGTTGCGCTGATCGCGGCCTGGCGGGTGCCGGAGTCGGCCGCGCATCGGGCCAGCGCCGCGCAGGTACCGGCACGCACGATACTGGCGCGGCGCGAAGTTGCGGGACTGCTGGGCGCATGTTTCCTGATGGCGACCGCGCACGGCGCGTACTACTCGTTCTTTTCAGTGCATCTGGTCGGCAACGGCTACAGCAAGTCCGCGATTGGCTGGTTGTGGGCACTCGGGGTGATCTGCGAAGTCGCGGTGTTCTGGTGGATGCCGCAGCTGGTCGCGCGTCTGGGGTTGTACCGGGTGCTGGTGGCGAGCTTCGGTCTGGCGGTCGTGCGCTTCCTGCTGATCGGCTGGCTGGTCCACTCGCCGTTAGCGCTCGTGCTCGCCCAGACCCTGCATGCGGCGACGTTCGGTGCGTATCACGCCGCCGCGATCGGCATCATCCATCGATGGTTCCACGGCGCGCACCAGGCGAAAGGACAGGCGCTGTACACCGCGCTGTCGTTCGGCGCAGGCGGGACACTCGGCGGGGTCGCCTCCGGTGCCGCGTGGTCGGTGTTCGGACCGGCGATCACGTTCACGCTTGCCGCGATCGCGGCCGGCGCAGGGCTGTGGTTGCTCGTAGCGACGGTGCGCGGCCGGATCCCGGTGGCCGCGTCCACCGTCGACTGAGCGGCTGCGTTAGTGTCGCAGGGCGAAGCGCAGAGTGGCCCCTGGCGCCACCACGCACGGCCGTCCGATTGGCGGGGCCGACTCTTGCATGTGTGCCCGAGCAATGCCGTGCATCCAGGGAGTCACGATGAAAACACAACAATCCTCCAGGATTTGGAATCGAGCGCGCAGGCTTGCGACGGCATTCGTCGTCGCGATCGGCTTCGGGTCGATGCTTGTCAGTTGCGAGACCGCGCCGATTTCGGGCCGAAACCAGCTGATCCTCCTGTCGCCCGGGGACGAGGTCAAGCTCGGGCTGCAGGCGTATCAGGAGATTCTGAAGAAGGAGAAACTTTCGAACGATACGGCCGCCAATGCCATGCTGCAGCGCGTCGGCGCACGCCTCGCCGCGGCCAGCGGGCGATCCGATTTCCAGTGGGAGTTCCGGCTGATCGAGAACGACAAGATGGTCAACGCGTTCGCGTTGCCAGGCGGCAAGGTCGCTGTGTACACCGGCATCCTGCCGATCACGCGTGACGAAGCGGGGCTCGCGGCGGTGATCGGTCACGAGATCGCGCATGCGACCGCGCGGCACGGCGCCGAGCGGATGAGTCAGGGGCTGCTGGTGCAGGCAGGTCTGGCCGCCGGTGCGATCGCAGCGGGCGCGAGCGGGCGCGACGGCGCCTCGACGCAGGTGCTGCTGGGTGCACTCGGCGCCGGTGCGACGCTCGGCATCATCCTGCCGTTCTCGCGTCTGCAGGAAACCGAGGCCGATCGCCTGGGGTTGACATACATGGCACGCGCCGGCTATGACCCCCGCGCAGCGCGCGATCTGTGGGTACGAATGGCCGAGTTGTCGGCGAAACTCGGTAAATCGTCGCCGGAGTGGATGTCGACCCATCCGTCGAACGCGACGCGGATCCGCGAGATCGATGCGATGCTTCCCGAGGCCATCGCGCTGTACAAGCCCAGATGAAACGCGCGCTGCTCATCGCAACCGCGCTCGTGGCTGTCACGCTCGCCGGTTGTGGGCCGGAACGCGCGCCGCCGCTGCCTAACCGGGACAATACGATCGACCGGGTCAACAAGAGCCTCGATCGCGCGCAGCGCGAAGGTGAACAGCGCCGACGACCTTCGGACAGCGCGCCCTAGCGCAAGCGCGCCGCAGTACAGCGCACCCCGAAAGCGCAGTTGGTCCGCGCCGTCGTTCGCGCGAGAATGCGGGTCGCCCCGAACCGGAGACCCGCATGGCGCGCGCTGACGTCCCCAACCTGCTCATCATCCTCATCGACGACCTGCGCTTCGACGAGTTCGGTGCCGGCGGGCATCCGTACATGAAGACGCCGCACATCGATCGCATCGCGCACGAGGGCGCACTGTGCACCCGGGCCTTCCACCCGACGCCGCTCTGTTCGCCGAATCGCGCCTCGATCGTCACCGGCCAGTACGCGAGCCGGCACGGCATCATCGACAACGTCGCGCGCGATGCAGCGAGCCACCGTCTGCCGAACTATCACCTCGCGTTGCAGAAGCTGGGCTACGAGACCGCACACATCGGCAAGTGGCACATGGGCAACGAGGGCGGGCCGCGTCCCGGTTACGATCACTGGGTGAGTTTCAACGGCCACGGCAATCTGTTCGAGCCGGAGTTGAACGAGAACGGCGTCTATCAGCGTTACCCCGGCTACATCACCGACCTGCTCAACGCGCGCGCGGTCGAATTCGTCGAGAAGAAGCGCGACCGGCCGTTCGCATTGTTCTTCGCGCACAAGGCGGTGCATCCGGACGCGTTTCAGGCAGCCGACGGCAAACTCACGCTCGATCCGAACAACGGCTACAAATGCGCGCCGCGCCATGTCGGTCTTTACGAAGGCGCGATGTTCCCACCACGCCCGAACGTGATTTCGACCGCCGAGGTGGTCAAGGACAAGCCGGTCTGGCGCGAGGCCTTCGAGATCAAGGCGACCGAGACCTCGCAGGCGCTGCTCGAGTCGGTGAAGAGCGGCGACCAGGAAGAGATGCGGCTGCGTGCCCGGATGATGGCCTCGGTCGACGAGGGCGTCGGCGAGATCTTCGCGGCGCTCGAGAAGAAAGGCGAACTCGACGACACCTTCGTGCTGTTCCTCGGCGACAACGGCTATTTCTTCGGCGAGCACGGGCTCGGCCTCGAGCGCCGGTTTGCGTACGAGGAAGGCATCCGCTCGCCGTTCGTGTTCCGGTATCCGAAGCGGGTGAAGGCGGGGACGCAGATCGACGATCTGGTACTGGTGCTCGACATCGCACCGACCTGCATCGAACTCGCCGGCGGCACGCCCGGGGCGCAGATCCAGGGTCGTTCGCTGCTGCCGTTGCTTGGCGAGTCGAGCGGCGGCGCTCGCATGGGCGGCTGGCGCGAGTCGATCCTCTGCGAATATTTCAGCGAGAACGCAATGCCGTGGCTGATCGGGATGTCGTACAAGGCCGTGCGCACCGACCGGCACAAGCTGATTCACTGGGTCAATCGCGGCGACGCCGGTGAACTCGACGAGCTGTACGACCTCGAGCGCGATCCGTACGAGATGCACAACGTGATCGGCGACCCGGGTTACGACAAGATACGGCGCGCGCTCACGGCGCAGCTTGGACGGCTGGTGGCCGAGTCGGTGGGGTTGTAGCCGAAAAGCGGACGAAAAAAAGCGGGCCCGAAGGCCCGCCTGAATCCCGCATGCCCTGGATCAGCGTGTGCCTGGGCAGGATGTTCCCGCGTCGGCGGTACGCAGAATGCGACCTAGCGCAGGCGGCGTGTAAGGCGTGCCCGGCGTCAACGTCCCGCGCAGGAAGTCCGACAGCGCATCGATGTCGAGTGCACCGCCCAGCCGGTTCGTGCCGCGATTGAACACGGTATAGCCGTCACCGCCGGTCGACATGAAGTTGTTCATCGTCGCCCGGTAGCTCTGCGCCAGATCAACCGCGACGCCGTTGATCTTCACGCTCCCGGGAACGATACGGCTGCAATTGGCGAGCGTCGGTGTGACGCCGGTCGGAACGATGCCGAGCGAGTTGTCCCAGGTGTACTCGAACCCGGAAGACACCTGCATCACCCGGTTGAACGGCTGGTTGTTCGGGCACCCGGTGAACTGCTGGGCGAGGACGTCGTAGATGTCCTGACCCGTCAGCGTCATCGTCACCAGACTGTTGCCGAACGGCTGTACCGTGAACGATTCGCCGTAGGTCAGCTCGCCCGGCTGTTCGGTACCGGATATCTGCGCGAACGTAAAGTCTGCCCGGACACCGCCGGTGTTCATGAATGCCACCACTGCCTCGCCGAAGCCACTGGGCTGGGTCGCGACCAACTGCGCTTCCGCGATCAGGTCGCCGGCCTGAAATTCGCAGGCACGGTTTGCTGTACGCGTGACGTCGGAAGAGATGCGCCCGATCAGCACGCTGGCCAGCGTCGACGCGCGGGTCTTGTAGTGGCTGACCAGCGCAGCGACGCTCGCGTCGGGCGCTATCAAGGTATTGCGCCGATCGACGATGACATTGCGCGCGTCGACCTTCACGACGTCGCGGGTGCGGGTGTCGAGCCACAGGTCGATCTCGGTCAACCCACGACCGAACGCACCGGACTGGGTGACGGGGATGCTGCGCCCCGTGCTGTTCGTCAACGTGCAGTTGTACGCCTGATGCGTGTGACCCGAGATCACCAGATCCACCGCGTTGTCGAGGCGGCTCACCAGATCGACGATGTTACCGTTGAGCGTGCCGCAGCCGCTGATCCCCGACTGTCCACTGGTCGATCCGCCTTCATGCACGACCATCACGATCGCTTCGACGCCGCGGTTGCGCAACTGGCCGACCAGCGCATTCACCGAGTCGGCTTCGTCCTGGAAGGTCAGACCGGCAACGCCGGTCGGCGTGACGACCGTCGGCGTGGTCTCCGTCACTGCGGCGATGAAACCGACACGCACGCCGTTGAACGTCCGGACGATGTACGGGGGGACGAGAAATCCGCCCGAAGCAGTGATGACGTTGGCCGCGATCAATGGGAACTTGGCACCGGCGAACGGGCCGAATGGTCCCTGACAGGTCTGAAATGGCGACTTCAGCACGTTCGGATCGGTGGCACACCCGCCGCGCCCCAGGCGCAGCAGTTCGGCGCTGCCTTTGTCGAACTCGTGATTGCCGAGGCCGTCCGCACCGAGGTTGACGCCGAGCAGGTTCATCACCTCGATCGTCGGCTCGTCCAGGAATAACGCAGAGATGAGCGGTGTCGCACCGACCAGGTCGCCTGCATGAACCATGAAGTTGGCATTCGGATTCTTCGCGCGTATTGCCTGCGCATAGCTCGCCAGATAGTCGACGCCGCCGGACAATGCGTTGGGCACGCCGAAGAATGTGCCGCCCGGGGCTTCGAGGTTACCGTGCAGGTCGTTGAAGCCGATCAGCTTGACCGGACGGAAACGGCGCACGTCGAACTGCGGAGCCACGGCGATGATCGCCGCACGCTGCACATCGGTGAGTGCCCCGATCGCATTCACTGCCTGCGTCACCGCGATGATGAATGCCTGTTGTGAGGCATAGGAACTTGCGGTATCGATCCGGTCGTTGACCGTGCAGGTGCTGGGCCCCGTGCCGTCGATATCGACGTTGGGCACGCCGGTGTCGAGCGTACCGACGAATACGTTGGCGCGGGTATCGGGGATCGGACACACCGGGGCCGTCTGCGCTGCGGCTACCGAACAACCGAACGCCGTTGCGACCGCCAATGCGATCGCGCTCTTTCTGATCTTCATGGTCTTGCTCCTGTTCAGGCGTTGCTGCGGCGGGTGCGCAAGGCGCAGCCGACGAGGGCGATACCGGAAAGCATCAGACCAAGTGCGCCAGGCACCGGGATGACGCTCGCAGCAGGAGGAAGCTCACTCAAGCGAATACCGCCGACGCCGCCACCCAGCGGCGCTTCGGTCGCGATGCCGGTGAGGTTGTACAGGCCGGGCTGCAGGACCGTGGAGAACTGACTCCAGCGTGCGTCGGCGAATGCTGCGTCGAAATCGTCGATGTAGGTGAGCGGGCCGCCATCGCCGGGCATCGACGTAAGACCCAGGAAGACGTTGTCGTTCAACACGAAGAACCGGTCACCGGCGAACCCGCCGTCGACTACGCTCAATACAGCTTCTGCCGTCAGCGTGAACTGAAACGTCAACGGGGCCAGCGTATTGATGTCGTACCAGGCGCTTCCCGGGCCATCGAAGTCGAACGGCGACCACAAATTGTCGACGGCGAGCGGGGCGGCGTGAGCCGAGAAGGCGGCAGCAAGTGAAAGGCTCGCGGCGGACGCGAGCCTGCGTAGCGATAGCATCGAATTCTCCCTGGACTTGTAAGTCTGTATGGCGTCCAGCGAGCACTGGCGCTGCCCGAGTATCGGGAGCGATTCGTGAACATCGCTACCGTGCGCCAGTCCGCTGCGTAGCCATTACGGACTACTCGGCGCTCCTGCCGCACGGGCATCTGAGGCGCAGGGTCGAACCAATCGTCCGGCAAAGGGACCGGAAACGATTCGTTCCGCGCACTGGAAGAAAGGGGCGAAAAGACGCCGACGGCGGGAGGCTGCCAGCGCTTCCCCGGGCGAGGCCACGAGCCGCCTGGCTCAGGGAAAAAATCGCTCCGGCCGCGTCGCGGCCACACGCGCCGCCCGTTGAAGCGGTCGACGTTGCCGCCCGAGTCGTAGAGAAAATACTCGTAGATGTCCTGCTCGTAGAAGTTCCAGATCCCCGCGACGCGCACGCCGAACGCACTGACCATCTGCTTCTGGATGTAGTAGGCGTGCTCCCCGCTGCCCCCCACCAGCGTGCGGATCACCTTGGTGCGGGCGTCCTTAGCCGCATCTGCGGCTTTCCCTCCGATCGGGTTGCGCATGTTTTCGGTCGCCGGGGTGACCTTCGCGTAGTCCGACGACTTGCCGGCGCCGCCGCTCGCGTCGAACGCGCGAAAATCCTGCTCCATCTGCTTCGACTTGATCTGGTTGATGTTCTTGTCGCGGTCCTTGCCTTCGTCGAGCAGTTTCTTGACCTGATCGTTGTTGAACGACGCGCGATTGATGTGATAGACGAGCGGTTGCGTCGGGTCGCCCGACACCCAGACGCTGCATCCGTTCATCATGCCGGTGAAGAACAGGTCGGGGTCCAGATCGTCGCCGACGTCGCGGTCTTTCCAGGCGCTGCGGTCGTGCGCGAGCCTGATCGCGCTGCTGTCCGACGCCGTGCCCGTCGCGCGCTGGTGCGCGGCGAGCCCGCTCTGCACGCCCTTCTTGCTGGGCTTCAGCTTGATCTGGACGGCGCCGTCCTTGGTCCACGGCAGCTAGTAGCACGGCAGCGACGTCGAACGTCGCTCGCCGCTGATCTTCGCGTCGAAGCGCGCGCCGCCCGGTGCGGTGTCGATCGAGGCGAAACCGATGCGATCGCGCCCGACGATCTTGAACATGCTCGCCTTCGCGTCGCCGTCGAAGTGACTCTTCACCGCCTGCGTGAAATTGGGGTCGTCGATGTAGACCGCCGCCGAACCGACGATCGAAAGGAATGCAGACGGATTCTTTGCCAAAGTATCGATCAGGCCGGCCATCGATGCACCTCGGTTGGGCAACAGCGGGGGAGACACACGAGTACGCGTCACCGGTTCGCCTGACCACGATACGGCGCCGGGACGAGGCGCGACGATAGACCGAGGTTCGGGCGCTGCGCAAGATACGGCGATGCCCGCGAAGGGCGAGCGGTCTCCGACGTTTCCACGCCGCTATGCGATAATCGCCGGTTCCGAAAGATTTCGCGACGCACGACCCGCGCGAGCGCACCCGACCATGGCCGACCACATTCCACCCTCGACGCTCTACGACAAGTTGTTCGACAGCCACGTCGCCCATCGCCAGGACGACGGCACGGTGCTGTTGTACATCGATCGTCACCTCGTCCACGAGGTGACGAGTCCACAGGCGTTCGACGGTTTGAGACTGGCCGGTCGCACGCCGTGGAACGTCAACTCGATCATGTCGACCGCCGATCACAACACGCCGACGCGTGACTGGGCGGGCGGCATCAAGGACCCGGTGTCGAAGCTCCAGGTCGACACGCTCGATGCCAACATCAAGACCTACGGCGCGCGCGCGTATTTCCCATTCCTGTCGAAGCAGCAGGGCATCGTGCACGTGATCGGACCCGAGCAGGGCTTCACGTTGCCGGGCACGACGCTCGTCTGTGGCGATTCGCACACCAGTACCCACGGCGCGCTGGCCGCGCTCGCCTTCGGTATCGGCACTTCGGAAGTCGAGCACGTGCTCGCAACCCAGACGCTGTTGCAGAAGAAAGCGAAATCGATGCAGGTGCGCGTCGAAGGTTCGCTCGGCACGGGTGTCACCGCGAAGGACATCGCACTCGCGCTGATCGGGCAGATCGGCACCGCGGGGGGCACCGGCCATGCGATCGAGTTCGCCGGCGCGGCGATCCGCGATCTGTCGATCGAGGCGCGGATGACCCTGTGCAACATGGCGATCGAGGCCGGCGCCCGCGCCGGCATGGTCGCGGTCGACGACAAGACGATCGACTACGTGCGCGGGCGACCGTTCGCACCGAAGGCCGACCACTGGGATGCCGCGGTCGCTTACTGGCGCACGCTGGTCAGCGATCCAGGCGCGCGCTTCGACGCGGTCATCGAGATCGATGCGGCGACGATCGAGCCGCAGGTGACCTGGGGTACCAGCCCGCAGATGGTGGTACCGGTGGGCGGGCGCGTTCCCGATCCGTCCGATGTCGCCGATCCGACCCAGCGCGAGGGCATCGAACGCGCGTTGAAGTACATGGGGTTGAGGCCGAACACGCGCATCCAGGACATCGCGATCGACAAGGTGTTCATCGGTTCGTGCACCAATTCGCGCATCGAGGATCTGCGCGCAGCGGCTGCGGTCGCCAAAGGGGGCAAGGTCGCCGCCAACGTGAAGCTGGCGTTGGTGGTGCCTGGATCCGGGCTCGTCAAGGCACAGGCCGAGCAGGAGGGACTGCATCACGTGTTCACCGCCGCCGGTTTCGAGTGGCGCGAGCCGGGCTGTTCGATGTGCCTCGGCATGAACGACGATCGGCTCGTCGCGGGTGAGCGCTGCGCGTCGACCTCCATTCGCAACTTCGAGGGCCGGCTGGGCGCAGGCGGACGCACGCAT
>JACMMK010000461.1 GCA_014379045.1 Burkholderiales bacterium | reverse complement strand
GGTCTGCGCCGACCCTGCTTCGATGCCTTGACGGATCGCGCCGCTCGACTGCGTGGCGCTCTTGCGGAAGGCCTGCAGTACTTCGCCGATCACGACCGGATCGTCACCCACCAGCGCCACCAGCACGTTCAGGTCAACCGGTGCGCCGTCGAGCGCAGCGGGGGCGTCGTCGTCGGGGACGGTCGGGTCCTGCGCGGGCGCCAGCCACGATTCGAGTGCCGCCTTCAACTGCGGCAGGCGAATCGGCTTCGTCAGGTAGGCGTCCATGCCGACCGCGCGGCAACGCAATTCTTCATCGCGCAAGGCGTTCGCGGTCAGCGCGATGATCGGCGTGCGGTGTGTCGACCGCTCTTCGGCGCGGATCGCGGCGGTGAGCGCATAACCGTCCATCTCGGGCATGTGCAGGTCCGTGAGCACCAGCGCGAAGTCGCCCGTGCGCCAACGAACCAGCGCTTCTGCCCCGTTGACGACCACCTCTGCGGCAAAGCCAGTCAATCGCAACTGCTGCATGATGACCTTGCGATTCGTCTCGTTGTCTTCCGCAACGAGGATCAGCTGGCCCTGGGCCCGGGCGTCCTGGTGGTGGACCGGTGGGCTGACGCCCCGAGCCGAATCGTGCTCCGCGGCCGGGGCGTCGAGCCTGACCCGACCCGAGGCGAGCGCGAGCGCATGAAGCAACGTCCGGCGCGACAGCGCCTCGGCATCGACCAGCACCAGATCCGGTGCTTCGAGGCGCGGGCGGCGACGTTGACCGTTGCCGAGCACGATGAAGCGGGTCTCGGCATCGACGCGGCGACTCCCGAGGGCGCGAAGCGCCGCGGGTGGGACTGCCGCCACGCCGGGCATGATCAGCCATAGCGTCAGACCGTCGGCCTGGTCGGCGTCGGCAGCAGCCATGAGGTCGGTGGCGTACTCGACAAGCACGCCGCCATCGGTCAGGTAGGAATCGAAGTCGGCGAGCTGTTGCGGATCGCCCCCGACGATGAGGCAGCGCAGGCCGGCGCTGAGGGCGCGTTCGCCGTCGTCGACGGCGCCGACGCGGTCAGGCACTGCGAAGCGCAGGCGTACGGTGAACGTCGAGCCGCTTCCCGGCACGCTGCGCACGCGGATCTCGCCATCCATCAGTTGCACGAGCATCCGGCAGATCGCGAGGCCGAGCCCGGTACCGCCGAACCGCCGCGTGGTCGAGGCGTCCGCCTGCGAGAATGCCGTGAAGAGCCGCGCAATCGTTCCTTCGTCCATGCCGATGCCGTTATCGGCAACAAGCATATCGATCACCACGGAGTCCGCGGTGCGTTCCACGAGCACGGCGCGGACCGATACCCGCCCGGGTTGCTCCCCGCCGCTCGAGAACTTGATCGCGTTGCCGGCAAGGTTGACCAGGATCTGTCGCACCCGGGTATCGTCGCCGGACAGCATGCGTGGAATCGCGGGGTCAACGAATACCGTCATTGCGACCCCGCGCTTGACGGCGATATGGTCGAGCATGCCGCACACGCGCTCGACGGTGTCTTCGACGCAGATCGGTTCGGCGTCGATGCGCAGCTTGCCGGCTTCGATCTTGGAGAAGTCGAGGATGTCGTCGATGATCGTGAGCAGCGAATCGGCCGAGTCGCGGATCAGGTCGACCATCTCTACCTGATATCCCTCGAGGCTGGTCTGATGCAGCACGTCGATCATGCCGATTACCCCGTTCATCGGCGTTCTGATCTCGTGGCTCATCGTCGCGAGAAAGGCCGATTTGGCGCGGTTCGCCTGTTCCGCCTCGTCGCGGGCGAGATCGAGCTCGGCGGTACGTGCACGTACGCGTTCCTCGAGTTCGGCATTGAGCTCGAACAATGCTTCCTGGTCGCGCTTGCGCTCGGTGATGTCGCGCTCGACCGCCACGAAGTGGGTGTGCGTACCCCCCTCGACGCCGACCGGCACGATGTCGAGTTCGATCCAGTAAGGCTCGCCGCTGCGGGTGTAGTTGAGCAGCTCGGCGTGCACCGGCTCGGAACGGGCGAGCGCCGTGCGGATCCGTGCCAGTTCGGCACGATCGGTCTGCGGCCCCTGCAGCATCCGGGGCGACCTGCCGAGCACGTCTTCACGACGATAGCCGGTGATGCGCTCGAACGCGTCGTTGACGAAGAGGATGCGCGGGCCCGGCGTGTCGAGCGGGGCCGCCTCGGTGATCACCACGATATCGTTGAGTTGCGAGACGCTTGCCTCGAGCAGCTCGAGCTGCTGCCGGGCAGTCCGCTCGGCCGCTGTACTGCGGAAGTAGATCGCCAGACCCTCGTCCGACGGGTAGGCGTTGACGCGCAACCAGGAATGTCCGAGCCCAAAGATCGTTTCGAGCGTGACTGCGCTCTTCGAGTCGGCGGCCCTGCGACATCCGTGCTCGAACTCGGTGCCGATCAGCGCCGGAAACTCTTCCCATATGACGCGACCGACCAGATCGACGCGCGGCCGCTTGAACAGCTGCTCGGCCTCGCCATTGGCGTAAGTGAAGCGCCATTCGCTATCTACGGTATAGAAGCCGTGGGTAATACTTTCGACCGTATTTTTCAGGCGTACCGCGAGCCGACGCGTCTCGTGTTCGGCCCGCAACCGATCGGAGATGTCCTGGAATGCACCTTGAATGCCCCGGATCGAGCGACCGTGCTCGATGACCGCTTCGCCGATGGCTCGTACCCATACGCGACGGTCGCGCGCGGTGACGATCTCCAGTTCGAGATCGAAAGGAGTGCCGTGCCGCGCACAAGCCTGGCAGGCCGCCCGGATGGCTTCGGCACCCGCTGGCGCATAAAACGCGAGGGCCTCTTCGACGCCCGGGGACGTGCCCGGTGGGACGTCGTGGATCGCACAGACTTCGTCCGACCAGATCACGCGATTGCGCGCGAGGTCGAGCGACCATGCGCCGATCCGGGCGAGGCGGCCCGCCATGCTCAGCAGTGCCTGACTCTGGCGAATGTCGTTGTCGCTGCGTTTGCGCTCGGTGATGTCCTGACATGTGCCCAGTGCGCGGATCGGTGTGCCGTGCGCGTCGGCGAGCACCTGCCAGCGCTCCTCGATGAACTTCACGATGCCGTCGGGGAGCAGCAAGCGATGCTCGATGACCTGTGTCGTGCGTTCTCCGAGTGATCGTTCGAACGTCGCGTCGACGTACGCCCGATCGTCGGGATGCACACGATCGAGAAAATTCTGGTGGGTCGGGGTAAACCCTTCGCGCTCGGCCTGGAAGATCCGATAGGTCTCGTCGGACCATTCAACCTCCCAGGTCGCCAGATCGGTGGCCCAGCTGCCGATCTTGGCCACTGCCTGTGCCGCCACCAGGCGCAAGTGCTCGGCATCGAGTTGCGCCGCCAGCCGGTGCTGCTCGGTCGCATCCCGCATGTACACCGCGAGGCCGCGCCGGGTCGGATCGATCCTGACCTCATACCAGCGGTCGACCGGCGCGATCTGGCCGACCAGTTCCACCAGCGCGCGGGCGGTCATCGCCTGCCGGAGCCCGTCCTCGAACGTCGTGCCACAGAGTTCGGGCAATGCATCCCAGAGGATTCTACCGAGCAGCTGGCTGCGGCGGCGCCTGAGCATGCGCTCCGCGCGGCGGTTGACGAAGTCGATTCGCCAGTCGAAATCGACGGTGCAAAAACCGTCGGTGAGGCTTTCGAGGGTACTGCCCAACCGCTCTACGAGTTCGCGCGCTTCACGCTGTGCCCGCCTGCGTTCGGTGATGTCGCGGCTGATCCCGACGAAGCCGACGACTGCGTCCGCGGCACCGCGCAGCGGAACCTTGATCGTGCGGTGCCATTGCGGCGCACCGTCGCGGTCGACGCTGCGTTCGTCGCGATCGACCACGGGCACGCCGACCAGCACGCGCAGGTCATCGGCCTGCACCAGCGCCGCCTCTTCTGCGGGCAGAACGTCCGCTACCGTCTTGCCGATCAGTTGATGCTCGTGTTCGCAGCCGTAGAGTGCGAGCGTCGCGCGATTGCACACGACAAACCGCCCCGCGGCGTCCTTCGAATAGACGACGTCGGGCAGCGCGTCGATCAAGGTGCGCAGCAACTGCCGTTCGCGGTCGCGTTCCGACTCGACCAGCTTGCGGGAGGTGATATCGCGCGAGATTCCGACCAGGCCGATCACTGCGCCCTCTGCGTCGAGATAGGGCGCCTTGATCGACAGGAACGTCCGGGTCGTGCCGTCCGCCACGGTCACCACTTCCTCGTTCGTTTGCGCGAGGCCCGATTCGAGCACGGCGCGGTCGCTGGCCATGATCGCGCGCGCATCCTCGGCGCCGAACAACACGGAGTCATCGCGCCCGATCACTTGCTCCGCGGGGCGGCCGATGAAGCGTGCGGTGGCCGCGTTGCACATCAGGTAGCCGCCGTGCCGACCCTTGACGAACACGGCATCGGGGGTCCCGTTGGCGACCGCGTGCAGCAGTTCGGTGGAGCGTCGCATCGCCTCCTCGGCGCGCTTGCGCTCGCTGATGTCGATGTGCATGACGACGGCACCATCGGGCGCGCGCGCGGTTGAGGCGATGGGCGTGCCTGAGTCGTTCGCGCCGGCCACGGCGCCTTCGACTGCTTGGTCGGCGGTGGCGTCGACCGTGAGCCCGTTCGGTGCATCGTCGGGGCGCAGCGGTGTCACGATCATCCGATACCATCGTTGCACGCTCGGCGCGTGACACGGGTACTCGAAAGAGAATTCTTCCAGGTCGCCCTGCAACACGCCGCGCACCCCGGCCGCAACCCGCCGCGCATCGTCCACGTCGGCACCGGTCACCGCCTCGCATAGCTCGGGATAGCGCTGACCGATGCCGAATTCTGGCGACTGCAATCCGTTCGACAGGGCGAACCTGCGCCATGATGCGTTCACCGAGACGATCGCGCCGCGTGCATCGAGCAGCGCTACATGCGCGCGCAGTGCGTCCAGCACCGCGGTCTGCTGGGCGGCGACGCGTCGCTGCTCGCTTTCGCTGTGCAGCAGGTGTTGCTGCGCGCGCTGAAGGAGGTAGGTGTGGCCCGCCGGCGCGACGACCGCGTCGACCTCACCCGCGCTCAGCGTCTGCAGAGTCTGCTCGATGTCCTGAAGCTGCCGGATGAGCGCCGCGATATCGACGGCGCCGCTATTCTCGGGCACAGGGGGCAGGGGGGTCATGGCGTCATGCGCCCGTCAGTCCGAGCGCATCCAGCACCGGGGGCAGATCGCTGAGACTGCCGACGATTCGGCGCTCCGGTGCAGGCGCGAACTTGACCAGCGTCGGCGTGAGGAACACGCCGTCGGCGAGGGCACGCTGTGGATCCCGCAGCACGTCGACGATCTCGAGTTCGTGAACACTCGCCAGCGAATCCCGGCACAACGCTTTCAGGTTGGCGAGTGCGCGCAGCGAGTTCGGTGCATCGCCGGCAATATAGAGCCGTAGTTTCAGCACGCCATCGTCCTCAGCGCGCTACGTGCCGGGGCTTCGGAGAATCCGCATCGGCGCCGCGTCGCGATTGCCGTCCCGACTTTCGTGTCGCCGCCTGATCGCGGCGCAAGGTCACGGCCCGCCCCAGCGCGTCGAGTTTCGCGCGCTTCGAATCGAGCTGGATCTGCAGATCGGCGAGCCGGACGACGAGATCGGCCTCTTCGCTCAGCAGATTCCGGCGACTGTCCCGCTCGGCGAGATCCACCTCCCGACGCGCTGTTTCGTCGGCCTGCTCGCGCTCCCATCGCAATGTGCCCATCAACACTTCGCCGCCGGCGATATAGGCGTCGGCCAAGGTGATGCCGCGCTCGCTCAGCAACAACTCGCGCACCTGGTTCGAGTGTGCCGTGCCGCGTGACTTGACGATCGACAGGCCGCGGTTGCGCTCGCCCCCGCGCACCAGATAGTGGAGATGAACCCACGTGTCGGCGATCGTCGAGATGCGCAGCGACGTCCCTTCCACATCGGGTGCCGCAGCCGCGAGCAGGCTGCTGCACAGAAGGGTGATACCGTGGTCCTTGGCCCAGTCGATCAATCGTTCGGCGACTCCATGCCCGGTGGCTGAATTGCCGGCCTGGCTCAGCGCCGAGACTGGATCGATCACCATGCAGCGTGCGCGATGGGTGCGCGCGATTTCTATGATTCGTGTGAGGTGCGTCTCGGCGCTGCCGATCACGGCGCGGGCATAGGCGATCTGCAGCAGGCCCGCGCGCCTGCCGCGCGTGAGGTGCCGGTCCAGCCGGATGCCGATCGAGCCGGTGTTGCGCACGATCTCGCTCGCGTCGGAGTCGAAGCTCACCAGCAGCGTTGCTTCGCCGCGCCGGCAGGCCGCGTCGGCGAAGGCGGCGCACAGGCTCGATTTCGCCGTGCCGGGGGCACCGGTCACCAGAATGCTCGCGCCGCGAAAGTATCCGCCGCCCAGCATCGCATCGAGGCGCGGCACACCGCTCGACAGTCGCTCGTGACCGACCGGCGCACGGGGTTGGGCGTTGATCTGCATCGACGCGACATCGAATCCGCCCGGTCCGATCGAGAACGGCACCTCGTTCTCGTTGAATTCGGTGCCGCGATACTTGAGCACGCGCAGGCTGCGCTGCGACACCGTCTGCACGACCCGATGCTCGAGACTCAGCGCACAGTCGACCATGAACTGCATGAAGGCGATGGGCTGGCGGCCCGCGCGGTCGGGGCCTGACTTCGACGTGATCACCGCAGTGAGCGAGCGCGCCAACAACCATTCGTGCAATCGATATATCTCGCGCCGTTCGGATGCCGCGTCGCCGAGCAGTGCCAGGACGACGTCGATCGAGTCGAACGCGATGCGTCGTGCCTTCGACCGGTCGATTGTCGCGTCGAGTGCGGCCAGCAGCCCACGCAGATCAAAGTCCCCGGATTGAATCAGGTCGGACTTTGGCTGCGCATCGATGAAGAACAGATGCTTTCGCCGAAGGGTGGGCAGGTCCCAGCCGAAACCTGCCGCGTTCACCTCGATCTGAGTCGAATGCTCCTCGAACGCGACGAAGATGCCGGGTTCGTTCAGATCGCGCGCCGCGTGCACCAGCGACTGCAATACGAGTACGGTCTTGCCCGCGCCGGGGCCACCCTCGACGAGCGTAGTGCGGCCCTGCGGTATTCCCCCGCGCGTCGCTTCGTCCAGGCCTTCTATACCGGTCGGCGCTTTGGTGATTTCACCGCTGCGCTGGCCGTCGTTGCCTGCCATGAGTTCCTCGGCGGCCGCACTGCCGGGCAAGAAACGCAGCATGTTCGCGACCATATTCCAGTATGCGCCCCATTCGCCGGACAGCGCGCAGCCGCGTGAAATGCACATCCTCCCACCTTCGAAAAGCAATCGACCGCTGCTACACTGGCAGAAAAGGGTCCGGACGGCGGCGGTGCCGATGAATGACAGGGCCGCACGCCATCAATTGGAAAAGTGCCCAGTCGAGGGTGCCTGGCGATCGACCCGGCAGGAGGTTTTGTGCTGACGCAGCTTTCTCGATGGCGCCCCGCGTGCGCGATGTGGGTGGGCCTGCTCGGTCTGGCGGCCGGCGCGCACGCGCAAGTCTATCCTTCCAAGCCGATCCGCCTGATCATCCCGTTCGCAGCTGGCGGCGGTACCGACATCACCGGGCGCGCGGTCGCGCAGAAAATGGCCGAAGCCTGGAACCAGTCGGTGCTCGTCGACAATCGGCCGGGTGCGAACGGCACGATCGCGGTCGAGGTGGCGGTCAAATCCCCCGCCGACGGCTACACGTTGTGCATGATCACGTCGAGCCATTCGGTCAATTCGACGCTGTATCCGAAGCTGTCCTACGATCTGCTGCGCGATCTTGCCCCGATCACGCAGGCGACTACGCAGCCGTACGCGTTGATCGTGCATCCGTCGGTGCCGGCGCAGTCGTTGAAGGAACTCGTGGCACTTGCCCGTGCGAAACCGGGCACGATCAATTTCGGCTCTTCCGGCCTGGGCGGCTTCAGCCATCTCGCCGGCGCCATGCTCGCGGCGCAGGCCGGCATTCAACTCACGCACGTCCCGTATCGCGGCGGTGCGCCGGCCATGGCGGACGTGATGGGTGGGCAGATCCAGATGCTGTTCTCGACGATCCTGCAATCGAGTGCGCAGATTCGCGCCGGCAAACTTCGTGCGCTCGCCGTGACCACGACGAAGCGCTCGCGCGCGCTGCCCGATGTGCCGACGATGATCGAGGCAGGTCTGCCGAACTACGTCGTCGCGGGCTGGTACGGTTTCCTCGCGCCGGCGAAGACGCCGCGTCCGATCATCGACCGATTGCATGGCGAGATGGTGCGGATCCTGCAGCTGCCCGAGATCGTCGACCGCCTTGCCGCCGACGGTTCCGAGCCGGTCGGCAGCACACCGGCCGAGTTCGGTGCGCACATCCGCTCGGAGATCGCGCGCTGGCGCGTGGTGATCGAGCAGGCCGGGATCAAGGCGGAATGACAGGGGAGGGCGCATCGTGCAGATCGCAGCGGAACTAGGAAGGCGCGCGAGCGCATTGCGTTTCGACGACCTGCCCGATGCAGCGGTGCACTGGGCGAAGGTCGCGCTGCTCGACACCATCGGCGTGACGCTCGCGGGC
>JACMMK010000460.1 GCA_014379045.1 Burkholderiales bacterium | reverse complement strand
TGAACGGCTGCCCGAACCGGGTGCCGCGCCGGGGGCATTCGCCTCGATGAAGGGTCGTCTCGCGCTCCCGGTCGCGGGCCAGATCGCGAACCGCTTCGGTCAAGCCCGTGCCGATGGCGGCCTGGAATGGCGTGGCATCACGATCCTTGCGCGAAGCGGCCAGGAGGTGCGTGCAGTGGCGCCGGGGCGCGTGGTGTTCGCCGACTGGTTGCGCGGCTTCGGCAATCTGCTGATCGTCGATCACGGCGACGGCTACATGAGCCTGTACGGCAGCAACGAAGCGCTGCTGCGCCGGGTCGGCGACGGGGTACGCAGTGGCGACCCGGTGGCTACGGTCGGCGCGACCGGGGGGTCGGCACAGAGCGGGCTGTACTTCGAATTGCGCCATCAGGGTAGGCCGTTCGACCCGCTGGGCTGGGCGACGGTGCGTTGAACACTCCGGCGCACGCGCGTCGGACCTGACGCATCGTCCGGCCCGGACCGCTTTTCTGGACCTCTACCCGCGGTCAAGTATTGGCCAGTCTTGACGTAACTTGTACCTCACGTGGAGGCGGGACAAACTGCTACCATGTTTCTCCATTCGCTGCACGCGGTGGCGCGTCCCGTGCGCGCAGGTCCGAGCAGCGTCCAGGGGCGAAACGTCGTCGCCCCGTCCGTCTTTCTCCGAAGAGGTCATCGCTTCTCCATGTCCCGGCCGTTGGGTTCCCTCATGCGCAGCAAAGCGAGTCAGATCGGTCTGATCTGTGTAGGCGTCGTGCTCGGCGTTCTGGTCAGTCTCAACTTCTCGGCGGTCGCGCAACGCGATGCATCGGGACCGCTGCCGGTCGAAGACCTGCGTGTGTTCACCGAAGTGTTCGCGCGCATCAAGAGCGACTATGTCGAGACCGTCGAAGACCGCAAGCTCTTCAACGAGGCGATCAACGGCATGTTGTCCGGGCTCGATCCACATTCGGCGTATCTCGACCAGGAGGCGTTCAAGGAGCTTCAGGTCGGCACGCAGGGTGAATTCGGGGGGCTCGGCATCGAAGTCGGCATGGAAGACGGTCTGGTGCGGGTGGTGTCGCCGATCGACGACACGCCGGCGTCGCGCGCCGGGCTGCGCCCGGGCGATCTGATCATCCGCCTCGATGACACGCCGGTGAAGGGGATGGCGCTCAACGACGCGGTGCGCCGGATGCGCGGCAAGCCGAACACGCAGATCACGCTGACCATCGTGCGTCGTGGCGAGGACAAGCCGGTGGTGGTGACGCTCACGCGCGCGGTGATCAAGATCCAGAGCGTGCGCTCTGCGGTGATGGAACCGGGCTTCGGCTACATCCGGCTGACCCAGTTCCAAGAAATGTCCGGCGAGAATCTCGCGCGTGCGATCGACCGGGTGTGGAAAGAGAACAACGGGACGATGCGCGGGCTGATCCTCGACCTGCGCAATGATCCGGGCGGCCTGCTGAATGGTGCGGTCGCGGTCTCGGCGGCGTTCCTGCCGACCAACGCACTCGTCGTCTACACCGACGGACGCGCCCCCGACTCGCGCATGAAGCTCAACGCGAGCCCCGAGTTCTATCTGCGCGGGGCGTCGCAGGTCGACTATCTGCGGGCGCTGCCCAAGGATGCGAAGTCGGTGCCGATGGTGGTGCTGATCAATGGCGGGTCGGCGTCGGCCTCCGAGATCGTCGCCGGCGCGCTGCAGGATCACAAGCGCGCGACGATCATCGGCACGCAGAGCTTCGGCAAGGGCTCGGTGCAGACCATTCTGCCGCTGACCAACAACACCGCGATCAAGCTGACGACGGCGCGTTACTTCACGCCGAACGGACGTTCGATCCAGGCGAAGGGCATCACGCCGGATATCGTCGTCGAAGATCCCAGCAACCCGAGCGACAACCAGCGGGTGCGCGAGGCCGATCTCGATCGCCACCTGTCCGACGGCAAAGGGGGGCAGGTCGTCCCGGCGCCGAAACCCCGGGTCGAAAACAAGAAAGACGAGCCGGCGCGACCGCGCGTCGAACCGATCAAGCTCGAGCCGGGTCAGGTGTTCTCGCGCGAAGACTTCCAGTTGATGCAGGCGCTGAATCATCTGAAGGGTCAGCCGGTGCTGCGTGACCTGCCGGTGACCGCGGCGGTGACGCCGACGGCGGCAGGCACCGCCGCGACGCCCTCCACCAGCCAACGCTGAACGGCGCCCGGTCGGCACGCGAGCCGCGTCCGACCGGGTCTGATCCGGTTGCAAGGTCGGGTTGATTACTGCCGGGCCGTTGTTCCCAGTGCGGTCAGCGGTCCGACCGATCGGCTTCGGGCGACACGCGGGTGCCGAGCACTGATCGAATGGACGACGCGCAACTCACACGCTACAGCCGCCACATCCTGCTCGACGAAATAGGGATCGACGGACAGCAGCGGCTGCTCGACAGCCGGGTGCTGCTGGTCGGTGCTGGCGGTCTGGGGTCGCCGGTCGCGTTGTACCTGGCGAGCGCGGGGGTGGGGCGGATCAGCGTCCACGACGCTGATCGGGTCGACCTGACCAACCTGCAACGCCAGATCGCGCACACGATGCAGAGCCTCGGCGAACTGAAGGTCGAGTCGCTCGTGCGGGCGCTGCATGCACTCAATCCGCACGTGCAGGTCGATCCCGTCGCAGCGCGCCTCGAGGGCGCGGCGCTGTCACGGCAGGTCGCCGACGCGGATCTCGTGATCGATGCGAGCGACAATTTCCCGACGCGCTACGCGCTCAATGCCGCCTGCGTCGCGCAGCGCACGCCGTTGGTCTCCGGGGCGGCGATCCGGTTCGACGGGCAGGTTTCGGTGTTCGATCTTCGTCGCGACGACAGTCCGTGCTACCACTGCCTGTTTCCGCAGACGCACGACGCTGAAGAGGAGCGCTGCGCAGTCATGGGCGTCTTCGCGCCGCTCGTCGGCGTGATCGGCGCGATGCAGGCGGTCGAGGCGATTAAGCTGATCGCGGGCGTCGGGCGCTCGCTCGCCGGGCGCCTGCTGTTGTTCTCCGCACTCGACAGCGGCTGGCGTGAAGTTCGGGTCCGGCGCGACCCTGCGTGTCACGTCTGCGCAGCGCGTGTAGCCGGCGCTACGTAAACGCAGCGGGTGCACCCGGCGCTACGTAAACGCAGCGCGTGCACCCGGCGCTACGTAGACAGCAGGATCTTGCGTTGCTCGGCCCAGTATTGCGACGGATCGCGGGTGAAGCCGCTCTTCGCGAACTGGTGCCAGCGGCCGGCGACGAACGACATGATCGCGTTCGCCTGCGCGGTGAGGTCGGCGTCGGCGGGCAACTCCTGCTGAGTCTGGGCGAGGCGTAGCGCCTGCTTGACGGTGGCCTCGATACGGTCGTGCATCTGGTTGATCCGTGCCTGCAGGCGTACGTTCTCGTGCACGAGCGCCTCGCCGATCAGCACCCGGGTCATCCCCGGATTCTTCTTCGCGAAGCCGAGCAGCACCGCGACCATCGAGTCGACCTGCTTGAGGCCGACCGGTTCGTCGCTCGCGATCTTGTTGATCACGCTGAACACGGTCTGTTCGATGAATTCGATCAGACCTTCGAACATCTGGGCCTTGCTCGCGAAGTGACGATACAGCGCCGCCTCCGACACATCGAGGCGAGCGGCGAGCGATGCCGTGGTGATCTTTTCCGGGCTCGGCACTTCGAGCATTTCCGCGAGCGTCTGCAGAATCTGCAACCTGCGCTCGCCGGTACGGGGCGGCATATCGAAACCCTTGTGCGAAACCG
>JACMMK010000459.1 GCA_014379045.1 Burkholderiales bacterium | reverse complement strand
GCGCCTCGCGCTCCGGGCCGGCAGCGACCCCGTTGCCGGCGTTGGCTGTTGCACCGGTACTGGCTGCGACGGACGCAGCCGCAGGCAGGTCGGCGAAGGCCGAAAGGTCGCGCCCGCCCAGCATCGTGCGCAACACGGTCGGGCCGCCGGGTAAGGCCGACAGGTCGACCCCGAAACGAAACCGGCGAAACTCGCGCGGTGCGATCGTGACCGTCTCCCCGACGAGCGCGGGGTCGAGCGCCGCGCCACTGAGCGTAAGTGCGCGCAGCGCACTGCTGGCGACCAGCGGCAGCTCGCGCAGGATTGAAATGCTCTGTGGCGCATCGCTGTCGTTGAGTACCGTCCACACCACGACGACCTGCGGCGTGGCCCGATCGAATGCTTCGATCGACAAGGTGCCGCTTACGCGCGCCGGCCCGATGTCTGTATTGCGGAGCGCCGGCAGCCCAGAGGGGGAAATCCCGGGCACGCGCGCGTGCCCGGACAGACTCGTGCCGACCAGAGCCGCCACCATCAGCCATACCGCGCGCCGCACCGCACGAAGCGCTGGAGGGTTCCGTCTCTGATAAAGCCGCATCGACCAATGCTACGATATTCGATCGCGCAGGTACTGCGTTGCATCATTGCACATCGACGAGGTCCACATGTCCATCGGCTTTCGCATTCATCCGCGCCCACCGCGCCCCGCCTCGTCGTTGGTCGCGCGTTTCGACGGCATCGTGTGCGCACACCTGTCGGACAACATGGCGCGACTCGCCGGTGCCGATGCAGCGCTGCGACCCTGGCACAAGGGTGGGCAACTGCTCGGGGTCGCGTTGACCGTGCGCGTACCCGCCGGCGATAACCTGATGGTGCACAAGGCGATCGACATCGCCGAGCCCGGTGACGTGATCATCGTCGATGCGGGCGGTGCGACGGCGCAGGCGATCATCGGCGAGATCATGTCGTCGATGGCGGCCGCGCGCGGTGCGGTCGGTATCGTGATCGACGGCGCGATCCGCGATGCCGGCGCGCTTGCGGCGGGCACGTTCCCCGTCTATGCGCGCGCGGCGACGCATCGCGGTCCCTACAAGAACGGCCCCGGCGAGTTGCATGTGCCGGTATCGATCGGCGGCATGATCGTTTACCCGAACGACATCGTCATCGGCGACGAGGACGGCCTGGTTGCCGTGCGCCCCGACGAGGCGATCGCGCTGCTCGCCGCCGCGCGTGCGTGGTGCGACAAGGAGGATAAGGTGTTGAAGTCGATCCGCGCACGTGAACCCCTCGATCGGACATGGGTCGACGAGGCGTTGCGCAGCAAGGGGTGCGAGGGCGTAGACGCCGCGACAGAGCAGTAACAATCGGCGCATAACATCGGGCACGCGGGATGCACGGCGCTGATGCGCCGTCGTGGCCGCCCTTATACCAACCGCCCTCACGAGGAAAGCCATGACCTTCCGAATTCTAGCTGCGACGTTGCTGCTCAGCCTTGCACCCCTGGGCCACGCCGCCATCACCGGCATCGATCTGTCGAGTTACCGCTTGACGCGCACGATGAGCATCGGCGCGAGCATGCTGCCCAACGGCTCGGAAAGTTCGGCGATTACCTACAACTCGGTTGCCCGCACCCTGTTCGTCATCGACGACGAAGGTGTCGCGATCTCTCAGTTCACCACGGCGGGCGCATTCGTGAACCGCATGCAGCTGTCCGGCTTCGGCGTCGCCGCGACCGGCGACCCCGAAGGCCTCACTTACATCGGCAACAGTCAATTCGTGATCGCCGCCGAACGTGCGCTCACGCTGTACCGTGTCACCTTCGACCCGACGACGACGCCCGATCGCCTCGCGTTGCCGTCGGTGGTGCTTGCCGTCCCGCCGGTCGGTAACATCGGTATCGAGGGTGTCTCATTCGATCCCCGCGACGGCAGCTTCGTGACGGTCAAGGAAAAGACCCCGATCCAGATCAACCGCAACGTCGTCACGTTCAGCGTGCCGGGCGTGTCGCCGGGCAGCGCGGTCGTCACCAGTCTGTTCGACCCGGCCCTGCTCGGTCCGCTCGATGACCTCGCCGACGTTCAGGTCCTGTCGACCGTTCCCGGCCTGTCGGGTACCCCCGCGGCCGATCAGCTGCTGTTGTTGAGCCAGGAGTCACGACGACTGCTGCACACGACGCGCAGCGGGCAGGTACTCGGCTCGCTCGACCTGACCGGCATCGCCACCTCGGCCGAGGGCGTGACGATCGACGAGAACGGCGTCATCTACGTCACCGACGAGACGCCGAACATCTATGTATTCGAGCCGACGGTGGTACCGGTGCCCGGCGCCGCCCTCCTGCTGTTGTCCGGGTTGGGCTTTCTCGGGCTCGCACGGCGTCGTCGCTGACCCGGCTGCGGTTCTGATCGTCGACGCGACCCGGCGTAACGCCGGGTTTTTCGCGGCTTCGATCCCGGTTCAGGGCGCGAGCCGGTCGATCGTCCAGTTCGCGCCCGCGTCGGCCGTATCGTGGTCGGCGCGTCGATAACGAACGCGGTCGTGCAGGCGACTCGATCGTCCCTGCCAGAACTCGAACCCGTGTGCAGACAATCGATAGCCGCCCCAGAAGGGGGGACGCGGCGGATCGTCGCCCAGCGTGCGCTGTGCCTCGCTGAGACGCAGTTCGAGCAGCGCGCGATCGGGCAGCACTTCGCTCTGTGGCGAGGCCCAGGCGCCGATCCGGCTGCCAAACGGGCGCACGGCATAGTAGGCATCGGACTCGGCGTCGGGGAGCATCTCGACCCTGCCTTCGATGCGCACCTGGCGTTCCAGTTCCGTCCAATGGAACAGCAGCGCCGCGCGCGGATTGGCGGCAAGGTCGCGGCCCTTCCGGCTCGAGTAATTGGTGAAGAACGCGAAGCCGCGCGCGTCGAACTGCTTCAACAGGACGATCCGCGCGGACGGCTGGCCCGACGCGTCGACGGTCGCCAGCGTCATCGCGGTCGGCTCGGGCAGTGCGGCATCGAGCGCCTCCTTCATCCAGCGGCCGAACTGGGCAACCGGATCTCGATCGACATCGTCGACATCCAGACGCGCGTGCAGATAGTCCTTGCGCAGATGGGCGAGGTCCAAGGCGTTCAACAATAGCCGAGCGTAATATCACGCGCGATCGCCGCGGCGCTGCGCCGTGCCGGCTCGCCGAAGCCGCCGCCACCGGGCGTGCGCATCTGAACCGTGTCGCCGGTGTGCAGGATGATCTGCCGCTTGCTGTCGGCGAGCGACTGTCCGTTGACCTGAACGTCGCCCCGGCCGCCGGCTTCGCCACCGTGCATGCCGGGTGCGGGTTCGCGCAGGCGCTCGGCGAGGAAGATCACGGCGATCGGCGTCGGATGCCGGTTCTGCATCAGCACCTCCTGGCCGAGCCCGCCTCGGAACTGGCCACGCCCGCCCGAGCCTGGAACGAGCCGCTTGTGGATCGTGAACAGCGGACTGTCGCGCTCGGTGATCTCGCACGGCGTCGACGAGATGTTGCTCGGCCACGACAACGCGCTCTCGCCGTCCTGGGTCGCGGTGCCGCCCATGCCGCCGTTGAAGAACAGTACGCTGGCGAACGGCTTGCCCGCATCGGGGCCGCTTGCACGGACGCCGGCGAGGGTCAGGTTCCACAACGGCGAGCCGGCGCCTGCCATCACCCGCTCGGGAATCACCTGCTCGAGCGCACCGAGCACGACGGTGGGCACGTAATGCCCGGTCGACGAGCGTCCACCGACCGAGGCAGGAAAGCGCGGGTTGAGCAGCGAGCCCTCCGGTGCATCAATCGCGATCGGTCGGAACATGCCCTCGTTGTTGGGCAGGTTCGGCAACAACGCGGCCTTGATTGCGAACGCGGTCATCGCGTAGGTGTACGCGAGCACGCAGTTGATCGCGCGCGGCTGCTGTGGCGACGTGCCCGCGAAATCGACCAGGATCGAATCGCCGCGCACGTGCACCGCCGCGGCGAACACGAACGGCACCTCGATGCCGTCGGTGCGCATCGTGTAGCGATAGATGCCGTCGGGCACCGCAGCGATCGCCGCACGCATTGCCTGCTCCGAGCGCGCGTACAACTCGTCGGCGAGGCGATCGATGCCGGTGAGGCCGTAGTCGGCCATCGTCGCAACCAGGCGCGCCTCCATCAGTTCGTTCGCCGCGACCTGGGCGAATACGTCGCCCTGCGTCTGTTCGGGCGTGCGCACGTTCGTGCGCAACAGCTTCAGCAGGGTTTCGTCGACTTCCCCGGCGCGGATCAGGTGCATCAGCGGGATGTGAAAACCCTCCTCGAACACCTCGCGCGCTTCGGCCGAGCGGATCCGGCCGCCGATGTCGGGTACATGCGCAGTCGTGCTCGAGAACGCCACGAGCTGCCCGCCGACGAAGATGGGTTTGACGATCGTGATGTCGTTCAGGTGGCCGGTTCCCTGCCACGGGTTGTTGGTGATCAACACGTCGCCCGGGCGCATGGTCTCGGCGCCCAACTCGCGCAAAAAGTGACGCACGGTCGCGGGCAGCGTCGCGATGAAGGACGGGATGCTGCCGGTGTTCTGCGCGATCGACAGGCCGCGCGAATCGGTGAGCACACAGGAAAAATCGTTCGCCTCGTTGGACAACGTCGAGAACGACGTGCGCACGATCGCCTTCGCGGCCTCGTCGACGATCGAGCGCAGCCGCGTCCAGAGAATCTCGAGCAGGACGGGATCGAATGTCCGATCGGTCATGTCGCGCCTTTGTCGCCGAGGGCCTCGCGCAACGCACCGGTGACGCGCGCGCCTTCGGCCAGAATGAATGCGATCTCGCTGTTGGTCGTGACGAAGCGCATGCCTTTGCGGATGAACTCGACCTGTCGGGCCAGATTGCGATCACCGCCGACCCCGGCGACCTTGCCATGCGCGTGCGCCGCCGCGAGCACGCGGTCGAGTGCAGCGAGGTGCTCGGGACAGCCGAAGGCGCCCGGCAGACCGAGTGCGGCGAGGAGATCGTTCGAGCCGACATGGATCACATCGACGCCGTCGACGGCGGCAATCTCCTCGACGTGCTCCAGGCCATCGCGGGTCTCGATCATGCACACCGTGAGCACAGCGTTGTCGAGCGCCGGAACCGCGTCGGCCACCGCGGTCGGACGATACTCGAACATCGGATAGCCGCCTCCGACCGAGCGACGACCGACCGGCGGGAACCGGCACCGGTCGACCGCGCGCTGCGCCTCAGCCGCGCTGCCTACATCGGGAAACACAATCCCGGTGACGCCGTTGTCGAGCAGCACCGACGTCTGCGGATCGTCGCAACTGCGCACGCGCACCATCGGGGTGATGCCAACCCCGAGCGCGACCTGGGCGATATGGCCGATCGTCTCGACCGTGTACAGCGAATGCTGGACATCGATGAACAGGAAATCATGGCCGGTCGTCTTGGCGATGAGCGCGATGTCGCCCGACCGGACGAGCCGCACGTTCATCCCTAGCACGACGCCCCCGGCGCGCAGCCGATCCTTGGCGGGATTCGGCACCGAGGGCGTGGCACCGGGCGCGGCTTGCGCGGACGAGGACACCGATTGCGGCGGGCGGGGAACCGTGGTCATCCGATAGGTCTCCGAAGCAGATCGCGAACGTCGATACGAAACTTCATCACGCGAGGGTCACGACGATGTTGCCGCTGGGCGCGACCCGGCCGCGCCCCTGCGGGCCCACCACGAGTGTGGTTCCGGGCTCCTCTATCAGTGCCGGTCCGTCGAAGGAGAAGCCCACCTCGAGCGCCGCGCGTTGATGCACGGCGGTATCGATGAATGTGCCGATCTCAGGGAAATACACCGGTCTGATACGCGGGCCCGCAGCAACCTCGGCTGCCTGCACGGCGCGCGGTGCCAGCGACGACCCGGGGACCGACGCCGTGACAGTCACCCGTATATTCACGAGTTCCATCGCCACCTGCGGCGGGGTGCGCGCGAACTTCTTTCGATATGCGCGATCGAAGGCCGTTCCCAGAAGCTGAACCATCGTTGCCTTCGAATCGCGGTCATACGGCCCGTCCGGCAGATCGAAGACGAGATTGAATCCCTGTCCGATGAAACGCCCGTCGCCGGCACGCGCGACGCGCAGGTCGGTGAGATCGACTCCGGTCGCGCCGATGACGGATCTGGCTTCGTCTTCGAGCCGGATGAAAGCCCGCTCGAGCGCTACGAAGTCGCCCCCCTCGAGCGTCATGCTTACGGTGGCGACCCGGTCGATCCGTGCCGGGGCTGCCAATAGACCGAGCGCCGACGCCACCCCCGCCGACGGGGGGCAGATCAACTGCTTCAGGCCGAGCTTCCGCGCGACGTAGAAACCGTGCACCGGCCCGCCCCCACCGGTCGTCAACAGGCTGTAGCGGCGCGGATCCCGACCCCGCTCGGCGATGTGTACGCGCGCCGCGCTCGCCATGTTTTCGCTGACGACATCGTGGATACCCCACGCCGTTTTGTCTATCGACAGACCCAACTGGTGTGCAAGCGCGCCGACCGCCTGCCTGGCGAGCGCGGCGTCGATCTGCAGCGTGCCACCGGCGAAAAAATCGGGGTTCAGAATGCCCAGGAGCAGATTGGCATCGGTCACCGTCGGCCGGAGTCCCCCCAACCCATAACACGCCGGGCCGGGTTGCGAGCCGGCGCTCTCCGGCCCGACCTTGAGCAAACCGATTTCATCGGTGTGGGCGATGCTGCCGCCGCCCGCGCCGATCTCGATCAGCTCGATGGTGGAGATGCGGATCGGCAGGCCACTGCCTTCGACGAACCGCCGTTGCCGCGCGGCCTCGAAGCCATACGCGAGCAGCGGCTCGCCGTCATCGATCAATGACAGCTTGGCGGTCGTGCCGCCCATGTCGAAAGCAAGCAGATTGCGATCTTCGACGCCGAAGTGGCTGGCGGCGAGCGCCCCAGCCGCGGGCCCGGATTCCAGCAACTGCACCGGCGTGCGCTTCGCTTCCTCGACATGGGTCAAGCCGCCATTGGACAGCATCAGCAGCAACGGTGCTTCGATTCCGAGGGCGCGCAACTCGAGCGACATGCGCGCGAGGTAGCGGTCGGCCAACGGTTTCACGTAAGCGTTGGCTGCGGCGGTGGACGCCCGCTCGAACTCGCGGATCTCGGGCACCACTTCGGAAGACGCGGTCACCGCTAGCGCCGGGTGTTGCTGGCGAACGATCTGGGCAGCCAGGCGCTCGTGCGCAGCATTCGCGTACGAATGAAGGAACACGATCGCGATCGATGTCGCGCCGGCGTCGACCAGCGATCTGGCGCGATCGCGAACTTCAGCCTCGTCGAGCGCCGTGATCGCCGCGCCATCGGCGCCCATCCGTTCCGTCACTTCGACGCGCAGATTGCGCGGAATCAACGGTTCGGGGTTGCGGATGTTCAGGTCATACAGGTCGTACTTGCGTTCGCGACCGATTTCGAGCACGTCGCGAAACCCGGCGGTCGTGAGCAGACCGGTGAGCGCGCCCTTGCGCTCGATCAGCGCGTTCGTGAACAGTGTCGTGGCATGTACGACACGAACGATCTCGGCCGGTTGGACGCGATGCGCGTGCAGCACCCGACGCGTTCCGTCGAGCACCGCGCGCGCAGGGTCGTCCAGCGTCGTGAGGACTTTCGTCGCGACGTGGCTGCCGGAGCCATGGTTGTAGACGACGATGTCGGTAAACGTGCCGCCGATATCGATGCCCAGGGACCAAGCATTCTGCACAGGGACGCCCATCTGCCGTGAATCTACGTCGAGTCGACGCGATGGTCAGGGAGACAGGATTCGAACCTGCGACCTCGTGCGCCCAAGGCACGCGCTCTACCAGGCTGAGCTACACCCTGACGTCAGCGCAGAGTGTAAACAATTCAGATGCTTCGCGCGCACCTCCCGTCCACCCAAAAAAAGGGCCGGCGTCACGCCGGCCCCTTTGCTGTGCGACACAAAGGGTCAGTTGACCGCAAGCTGATCGCTTACGCTGCGAACCCCTTCGACATTGCGAGCGACTTGCAGCGCTTTATCACGCTCGCCTTGTCCTCCGACCTTGCCGATCAGGGAAACGACGCCGTCTTTGGTGTCGACATTGATCGCCAAACCCTTGACATCAGGGTCGGCCAGCAGCGCCGCCTTGACTTTGGCTGTCAACGCAGTGTCCTCGACTGCCCGCCCTGCGTCAGACGTGGGGCGCATGCTGTCCGGCGCTGTCGTGACAACCGCAGTATTGGCCGGCGTCGTGCCAGTGGTGGTCGAGCCGGTACGCGTCGCGTCACGGTCTCCGCACGCAGCGACGGTGAGCAGTGACAGCATTGCAACACTGGCGACGGCGACTTTTCGAAGACCGGTCGTGGATTCGTTTACTTTCATGAAATGCTCCTTCAGGTAGTGACGTGGGGTCGGACGCCGGTGAATCGTGCGTCCCGCTGTCTCGCTTACTGGGACGCAGGCGCCCCTCAGTTGGAGAAATCGCAACGAACGCGCCCGACTCCGCGTACGACAGTCATACGCCCAAAAGGTGGGTACGCGCGTTGCGTAAGTGGTGGTTAGGCAGCCACCAGCGGGCTGCCGCACGGCCCATTTTCACGTCCGAGTCCAACAGGAGTTTCCCATGCGTTCGATATTGCTCTGGCTTCTTGGCGTTCCGATCAGCGCCATCATTCTGTTGAAAGTCTTCGGCGTTTTCTGACCCACTTACCCGGCAGCGCATTCGCATGCGTGCCACGACAGGAGCCCTTCAATGAGTTCATCACCACCGGCGGCGACGCCGCGCCCCGCGCCTGGCTCGCTCAGCGACGTTGCCACATTGCGCCAGCGTGCCCGTGCCGACATCGACGATGGCGCTGTTACCGATGGCTACTCGCTCGATGCTGAAGAGGTGTGCCGTCTGCTGAACGAAGCGCTTGCGACCGAGCTGGTCTGCGTACTTCGCTACAAGCGTCATTACTTCATGGCCAATGGCCTCGTCGGTGCCTCGGTCGCGTCCGAGTTCAAGGAGCATGCCGACGAAGAGCAGCAGCATGCGGATCTGCTCGCCGAGCGCATCGTCCAACTCGGCGGAGAACCGGATTTCGATCCAAGTACGCTCACGGCGCGCAGCCATGCCGAGTATGTAGAGGGTGCGACTCTGATCGACATGATCCGGGAGAATCTCGTGGCGGAACGGATCGCCATCGACAGTTATCGCGAACTCGCGCAGTTTCTCGGCGACCGCGACCCGACCACCCGGCGCATGCTGGAGCAAATCCTCGCATCGGAGGAGCATCATGCCGACGACATGAAAGACCTGCTTGAAGGGTTGCCGGAAAATCTGGCAGCGCTGCAACAACAGGCGCTCAAGCCGCGGCGGTGAGCTAAGCCTCAGGCTGTTCGCGATAGTCACGAACAGCGGTAACAAAAAGGGCGAAACCCGGTTTCGCCCTTTTCTTTTTCAGATCGCCTCGATCAGCTTTTGCCGTTCGGGCAACTTCCGCTCACGATCGCGATGCGTGAATAGTCGCGGACGGCGAGATAGTTTGCGATCCTACCGATGTCGCCCCGCTCGCCGGCGCACCGCCCTCGTCTTCCCAACGGTTCAGATCTTCCTTCAACTCGGGTAGCCGACGCTTCGCCGAACCGATGAGGGTCCGGGCATTCGCCAGGGCAAGTCCCGCGGCCACCGCAATGAACAGCGCTCGTAACATTTCAACCTCCGAATTTGGGTGAACTTCAATCCCGATGGCGCGTCAACATGCCCAGTACCAGGCCTACCGCTGCGGCGATCGCCACAGCCTGAATAGGATTTCTCGAGACATACTGGGCAGTGGCGTCGGTGGCGTTTTCGACCCGCGCCCGCAAGGCTCGCTCGGTTTCTTCGTAGGAGTGCTTGGCGCTTTCGAGTTGGCTCGCGAATCGGTCGCGGGCCACGGACATTCCTTCACCCGATGCACTGGCGATGCTTTTCATCAATTGATCGGCATCGGTGATCAGAGTCCTGAAGTCACCGACCAACTTTTCCTGACTCGGGCGGATGCGCTCCGCAGCCTGATGCAAGACATCGCGCGCGGCGCCGGTAGATCCTCTGCTCATCGATTCCATTTCGTTTCTCCTGGTTTTATGAATGACTAGACATGGTGCGGAGCAGAATGCGAGGCAGTTCTGGGGCTAACCCACCGTTCGGGTTATACGGACTCGGAATCACCGCCCTTGCGATGCGACTTGCCTTCCTCTTCGGCTTCTAGCATTTCAGTAGCTTCGGAATCTGACCGCGGTGCTGCATCCTCCGCGGCCTTCTCGACCTTGCCGGAATCGATGAAGGCGCGCGTCCGGCGGTTGTACTCTTCCGTCGCGCGGTAGCTCCCTTCGCCTTCCACCGCCGCGTCGGGCTTCGTCTCGTCGGGCTTCGCTGTTGAAGTCATCGTGTCCTCGCTGTGTATAAGACCCGTCAGTGTCGTAGCCGGTCTGTTCCTCTACTGCGCAAACCCTGTTCCTGTCACCCGTGTTGCCCGGCAAGTCCGCACACCTCTACTTGACGCGTAGGCGCTTCGCATCAGCGAGGCAACGGTCTTTGGCATCGCCATCGAGCGAGTCGCAGCGCTCGCGGGCAACACGGTACTCGCCCTCACGCCGCTCGGCGGCCGCGTCCGCACGTGCCTCGCTTGCGCGCTGTTGTTCCTTCTGACGCACCTGCGCATTGTTCCGGTCAACGCGAGCTCGTTCCACGCACACATCACGATCATTGCCTGAAAACGCGTCGCAACGCTCCCGGGCGACCCGGTAATCTCCGTCGGTTCGCGTCTCCGCCGCGTTCACCTTTGCGCGATCGGTTCCGGAACGCGCGGCGTCTGCCTCGGCGAGCGTGCGTTTTCGGGCGGCGCGCGCCTCCTGCTCGCAGACGTCCTGCGCATTGCCCCGCAGGGGCTTGCAGCGCTCATTGGCCGCACGGAAATCTGCCTGGGCTCGCTCCCGCGCCTGCGCGTAATCGGCCTTGCTCATCGCGGCCGACTGTCCATACACCGAGGCCGACCCCAGCAGGCAGATAAAAACCAATGTGTTGCGCATCGAATCGGTACTCATTCGCTCCCCTCCATCTCTACCGGTGACGGGGCCGCGCGCTACCGCGCCGCGGCCCGTGCAACCGGACCCATCTACTTCTGCGCAGACTCCCAGTCCCGTACCTGCTTGTCTGCCTCGTCTTTGGTACACCCATAGCTCGACTGGATCCGGCCAACGAGTTGATCGCGTTTTCCCGAGATCTCATCGATATGGTCGTCTGTCAACTTGCCCCATTGCTCCTTGACGCTGCCCTTGATCTGCTTCCAGTTACCTTCGATCCGGTCCCAATTCATCATGTGCTCCTCAAGTCAGCCGGATGGCTGTACGCTGTTTTTCGCAACCGACGTGCCTAGGTCGCGAAGCGAATTTCAACGACGTCCACGCCCCAGGCCCACGATCAACGAGATCAGTGCGATCACTATGAACACGAAGAACAGAATCTGCGCGATGCTCGAAGCACCTGCCGCGATGCCGCCGAACCCGAGCACGGCGGCGACGATCGCGATCACGAAGAAAACTGCCGCCCAATAAAGCATGGGACCTCCTTTATGCCGGACGCAAACGCCCGCCAAACGCTCGGCGGTCTATGGCGCGACCTAAATTCCGCAACGTTCATGCCCGATCGGCCGCGGGAACGCCGACACTTTCGTGGACGGCGCTGGACGGACGCTAGAGCTGGGAACTAAGCATCCGGCTGAACACACCCTGCAGACGCTCGCGCAACGGACGACGCTTCCAGCGCGCGTAAGTGATCTCGCGACTGCGTTTAAGATCGTCTTCGAACACCGCGCGCATGATCTGCGCGAATCCCGCGTGATAGACATTCAGATTGGCTTCATCATTGAGTCGGAACGACCGATTGTCGAAATTCGTCGACCCGACCGACACCATCCGGTCGTCGACGACCATCGCCTTGCAGTGGAACATCGTCGGGACGAACTCGTGGATCTCGATCCCGGCACGCAGCATCGGTCCCCACAACGCGCGCGATGCGTTGCGCACGACCCATTGATCGATCCGCCGCCCCGGAACGATGATCCTGACTTTGACTCCGCGCCCGGCAGCCTCGACCAGCGCGCGGATCGTCAATGAATCGGGCACGAAATACGAAATCGACAGGTCCAGACGCGCCTCCGCCGCGGTGATCGAAAGCAGATACATCAGGTGCATGCTTTCGGACCCGCCCGACGGTGAGCTGCTGAACATCTGCGCCCCGCATTCCCCGGCAGCCTCTAACTCGGGAAAATAAGCGGCGCCGTGCAGCACATGTCCCGTGCTCTTGATCCAGTTGTCGAGGAACACGGCTTGCATCTGCGCCACCACGGGCCCCTGCACCCTGAAGTGCATGTCGCGCCAATGGTCCGCGTTCTGGGCATGTCCGGTCCATTGCGGCGCGATGCCGACGCCCCCGGTGAACCCGATGCGTCCATCCACCACCAGCACCTTGCGATGGGTTCGGTTGTTCAGACGCCCGAGGTGATACCAATGCAGCGGGTGGTAGCGGTTGATCTCCGCCCCGGCCTCGCGCATTTCCTCGAACAAAGAGTCTTCGAACGAGCGCGATCCGACCCAGTCGAGAAGGATGTGCACGGCCACGCCTGCGCGTGCCCGTGCAGCAAGGGCGCGGGCGAACTGGGCGCCGATCTCGCCGGACCAGTAAATGAACGTTTCAAACGTGATGCTTACGCGAGCGCCTTCTATCGCCTCCAGCATCGCGGGGAATATTTCGTCACCGTTATGCAGCACCTCGACACGATTGCCCGGGACGATCGAGGGCCCCAGCAACGTGCCCATGGCGCGGGCGAAATCCCGTTCGCTGGAGCCGTAGAAGCGCGGTACCCGGCGCTCGATGCGCTTCTCGCTGCCGCCCATATTCAGCACCAGCAGTGTGAGCAGCACCGTGACCAGCGCGGTCACCAGGACCACCCATGCCAGGTCGCTCACGACTCGTTCAGCAGCGTCAGCACCGCCACCGGATCGACCGGCTTGACCAGATGATGGGAAAACCCGGCTTCCCTTGCCCGGCGTATATCACTCGACTGGCCGTAGCCCGTGATCGCTGCGAGTACTGGTGCAGCGGTGCCGAGCCGACGCACTGATTCGGCCACTTCGTAGCCGTTCATGCCGGGCAAGCCGATGTCGCACAAGACGACGTCGGGGCGCATCGATGCAATCAACGCAAGCCCGGACGGACCGTCGTAGGCCGCGCTCACCGTATGCCCCTCGAGCTCAAGCAGCATCGACAAGGCCTCGACCGAATCGACGTTGTCGTCGATGATCACCACGCGCTTACCCGTGTTTCCGGAGGTCGCGTCCATCCGTCGTTCTTCTGCCATGGTCTCTGTCTCGTGCAGCCATATCGGCTGCTGTGCGCATCGCCTGGATGGTGCGATAACGATTGTTCTTCGCCGCAGCAAATAGCCGATTGTAGTCGCGCCCGCACGCCACCGCGATCCGTAGCGCGGCGCGCGGAGCCACTCAGTCAGTGGGCGGGAGGGCGCGCACGAGTTGCTCGAGCTCCGCGTGACTGGACGGCTTCACAAGTTTGCCATCGAACCCCACCTCGCGCAGGCGCGCCGAATAGTCGCCTCCGCCGTAGGCAGTCAGCGCAACAATGCGCACCTGCGCGTGACGGGATTGCGCGCGCAGGCTTCGCGCGAACTCGATGCCGTCTTCTCCGGGCAACCCGAGATCGATGAAGATCAGTCGCGGCTGCCAGTCCTGCAACATGACCCGGGCCTGCGCGGCGTCCCCCGCCGCCCGGACCTCATGACCCATGATCCGAAGAAGATGCACCAGACTTTCGCGCTGATCGGGCCGGTCTTCGACGACAAGAATCGGCACCGCCTCGATCGGACTGCCGACGCCGCGCACATCGGGCGAGGCCGGCGCCGCGCGTCGGGGCAGACTGAACGTGAAGCGCGCGCCATGCCCCACGCCCGCGCTTTCACCCGTGACCGTGCCGTAATGCAGGTCAGCGATCTTGCGCACCAGCGCCAGTCCGAGGCCGAGTCCCCCTTGTGAACGATCGATCGTTTGCTCACGCTGCACGAACGCCCCGAACAAGTGTTCGATCAGCTCGGGGGGCATTCCGGCCCCGTCGTCCGTTACCGTCAGCGTAGCCAGGTCACCCGCGCCAGACACCTTCACTTCGATCGAGCCCGCGGCAGGAGTGAACTTGAGCGCGTTGTCGATCAGGTTGCGAACCACCTGTCCCAGCCGCGTACGGTCGGCGTCGACCCACACGGACTCACCTTGCAGCGACAGCGTAGCCATCGGCCCGCTACCTGCCCGATAAGCATCCAGCGTCTGCTGCACCAGCAGATAAAGATCGAGCGGTTCGAGCAGCAAGGACATCTTGCCGAAAGTAGCGCGGGCCACGTCGAGCAGGTCGTCGAGCAGCCGGCCGAGGTGGCCGGTCTGGCGCCTGATGATCGCGATCATGTCGGCGACCCGGCCTTCGCGCGGGCCGGCGATCTCGAGTACGTGAACGCTGTTCGATATCGCGCCGAGCGGATTGCGCAGTTCGTGACTGAGCGCCGCGAGCAGGCGGTCTTTCTCGCGGGTGGCGAGTTCGGATGCTCGACTGCGTGCTTCCGCGGCCAGTCTCAGCGACTCCTGACCGCGCCGCGCCTTCTCGGCGCGCAACGCAACCTCCCAGGCCCGGCTACATTCCCGAACCTCGCGCACGCGGGAAGGAGGCAGGGTGATCGGCTCGCCGCGCTCGAGCGCCCGGGCGTTCTCGGCGAGCGCACGAAGCGGCAGCCCGATGTCTACCCACAGCCGGCGCGCGAGATGGACCCCCAGCATCATCAACAGGCCGACGACGATCAACCACACCCAGAACGAGGTCCGCAACGGCGCTTCGGCCATCGACAGGGGCCGGCCCGCGGCGACCGTCCAGCCGGTGACCTTCGAGCGCGAGAACGCATACATCAGCGGCACCCCCTCGAGCGAAACGCCGCGTTCGATTCCCTGTTCCTTGCCGCGCGTCGCTTCCAAAAAGGCCGCAGGCGCCTGCTGTCCGAGAAAACGCTCCGGCTTCACGTTGCGCGCCGCAATGGCGCCCCGCCGATCGACAATCGAGGCAATCCAGCCATCATCTGCCCCCTCGCGCCGCAGCAGCACATGCAGTTCCTCTGGCGCAAACGCCACCGTGACGACGAAACGTACGACCCCCTCACGAATCGCGGGTGCCCGGTACGACACGGCGTAGCCTTGGTCGAGTGTGCTGACGAACAGGTTCGAGAACTGGGGGACCGCGCCGGAGAACGCTTCCTTCCATTGAGCGATGTTGTCGTCGGCCCGTGCCTGCCCCAGCCGTCGCTCGGCCCCGAACGTTTCGGAAATAGCACATTGGGGAGGGTGCTGCCGACCGGGCGCGAAGTATTGAAACGCTGAACGCCCGTGGGTTCGACGAGCCCGATACGCACGCCGGGGTACTTCTGCACCGCGCCCAGAGCGCTTTGGTACAGGCCCGGAATGTCGCCGGCGTCGATCAGCGGCGACGCGGCGATCGATTCGGCGAGCGCCTGCGATACCGCAAGTTTTGCATCGACTGCCGCCGACATTGCCTGGACCGCGTCCTGCAAAGATTGCTGCAAGGCTTCGCGTTGCACGTTGAGCAGATGGAAAATCAGCCCGATGCTTGCGAGTACGACCGGCAGCGCTGCGAGAAGCACCAGCCGGAGCAGATGCCCCTGCAATGTCCAGAGATGGCGGTCCTCGTCCACAGAGACCGGCGGAGACGGCAAGGCGCCGTGGTCACTCATCGGTGTGCGGCGCTGGGTCCCGAGCGGGTCGATCGAGGCTTTCGAACATCCTTGAATTTTACCACCAGGGCCTGCGGCTGCCCTGGACGGTCGCAGCCCGGGTACAGCGTGTGCGAGGAACAACAGCGTGGTGGCGAGTGGTAACGGAGCTCCCCACCATTTCTAGTGATTGCGGCGCGCCCCCCCGCGCCGTCAGTTTTAATCCCCGCGACCTTCGCGGGGATTTTTTTTCCTTTTCAGACCGTCGTGCCTACCGTTGCGCCCAGTTCGGCCGCGAGCACCTGGGCCGCGCTGTTGATCACCGCGGCAATTCGCCCGATATCGCGAAGCTCAGCATCGCCCACCCCTTCTTTCCTGAGAACTTCGACGTGGGAACTGATGCAGAAGCGGCATTTGCCGACCACGCTCGCCGACAATGCATACACTTCGAAGCTGCGGCGCGTGGTACCGCCGTGGTTCTGGTACCCGTTCATGCGCAACTGCGCCGGCAGCGACTTCAGCTGAGCATCGTCCGCCAGGTCGATAAACGAATACCAGGCGTTCGTCATGCCCATGATCGACGCCGCCGTCAGCGCCGCTTGCACATCGGCCTCGGCCAGCAATCCGCTGCTGCGGATCGCGCTTACCAGCATGTCGCTCTTCGCCGCGAACGCCGCCGCAAGCGCGGCGCCGAGCGCTTCGGTCTGCGGCAGCGATGAACGCGCAATGACCGCGTCGAGATTCAGGCGCACATCCTTCGCATAGTCGGGAATGCGCTGTTTGATCTCATCGAGAAATTCCATAAAGTCTCCTTGATACGTCGCGCGATGACGGGACTGCCGCCGCTGATGAAGCGCCGCCGAGGGTGACGCAGCAGCGGCGCTGCCAGGCGATCGCCCGGACTTTCTCAACCCAGCGTCGTACCACCGACGGCGCGATTGCACGGGCAGAGTTCATCGGTCTGCAACCCATCGAGAATGCGCAGCACTTCTTCGGGATTGCGTCCCACGTTCAGGTTGTTGACCGACACGTGCTGAATCACGTTGTCGGGGTCGACGATGAACGTTGCGCGCAATGCCACCCCGGCCTGCGGATCGCGTATGCCGAGCATGTCGACGAGCGACCCGTTCACATCGCCGAACGCGTAGTGATTGAGCTTGTCGAGATCCTTGTGCTCCCGGCGCCACGCGAGCTTGCAGAACTCATTGTCGGTGCTGCCGCCCATGAGCACGGCGTCGCGCTCTTCGAACTTCCCGGACAGCTTGGCGAACTCCACGATTTCGGTCGGGCAGACAAACGTGAAATCCTTCGGGTAGAAGTAGATGATCTTCCACTTCCCGGGAAAGGATGCTTCAGTGATCGTTTCGAACGCCGACTGCCCCTTCTCTTCATGCTGGTTGAAGCGGGGCTTGACACCGGCAACGCTGAACGCTTCGAGCTTCTGTCCGACGGTCTTCATTGAATCTCCTGGGATGAGAGTGAAAAGGGCGTGCTGTAAAGTTGGCTGACGAGTGTCGATGACGGCTCACGAACAAGCACGAGCAGTAAGCAGTCCGCCGGCAGTTCGTCGGGGAGGCATAGGTTATGGCTATACTTTGGCGGACTCCAATTGTTTTTCCCTTGTTCGCCAATAGCTTTTGCCTAAGCAACATCGATCGACCGACGACCGACCCATGACCCTCACCGAACTTCGCTATATCGTGGCTCTGGCGCGCGAACGTCACTTCGCGCGCGCGGCCGCCGGGTGTTTCGTATCCCAACCTACGTTGAGCGTCGCCGTCAAACGGCTCGAAGACGAGCTCGGCGTCGCCTTGTTCGAGCGCGGCGCGGGCGAGGTCGCGGTGACGCCGATCGGGGAGCAGATCGTGACCCAGGCGCAGCGCGTGCTGGAGCAGGCCAGCGTCATCACCGAGCTCGCGCGATCGGGCAAGGATCCGCTATCCGGACCCCTGCGCCTCGGCGCGATCTACACGATCGCACCTTACCTGCTGCCCCTGCTGGTACGCCTGCTGGTCAAGCGGGCACCGAAGATGCCGCTCATACTCGAAGAAGGCTACACGCATCAACTGCTCGAGCGTCTGCGCCACGGCGAGATCGACGCCGCGCTGTTGGCGTTGCCCTACGGCGAACCGAGCGTCGTACACCAGGATCTCTACGACGAGCCGTTCCATGTCGCGTTGCCGGCCCGGCATCCGTGGGTGAAGTCGAGACAGATCGACGCCGCACGGTTGAAGGAAGAAACGATGCTGCTGCTCGGTGCAGGACATTGCCTGCGCGATCAGGTGCTCGATGTCTGCCCCGAAGCGGCCCGATTCTCGAGCAGTACCGAAGGCATCCGGCGCACGTTCGAAGGTACTTCGCTCGAGACGATCCGGCAGATGGTCGCTTCGGGCCTCGGGATCACGGTCATTCCGGCCAGCGCGATCCCCGGGCAGACGCGGCGCGACGATCTGATCGTCTACCGTCCGTTCGCGCGACCCGTACCCGACCGGCGCGTCGTGATCGTTTACCGTCGCACCTATGCGCGCACCGCAGCGATCGATGCGGTTGCCGACGCCGTTCGGGCAACCGGGCTTCCAGGGGTCACCATGATCGGCGCGCGCAGGCAGGCACACGCCGTGGCGCAGAAGGTCGCCTGATGGCGACGCGGGCGCATCCACGGCGGCACCGCGTCAGAACAACAGTCGACAGCGGATCGTTCCAGGAATCGATTGCAATTCCTCGAGTGCGATGGTGCACCCGGCGCCCTCGATATCCATCACGCAGTACCCGATATGACCGGCCGTCTGCAGATACTGCCCGGTTATGTTTATGCCGCGGGCACCGAAGCGTTCGTTGATTCGAGCCAGTACGCCCGGTACGTTGCGATGGATATGCAGCAGTCGACACATGCCCGGATGCTCGGGTAGTGTCACTTCAGGGAAGTTGACTGCGGTCAACGTCGTGCCGTTGTCGCTGTAGCGCACGAGCTTGTCGGTCACTTCGATACCGATGTTCGCCTGGGCCTCGGCCGTCGACCCCCCGATGTGCGGCGTCAGGATCACGTTGTCGAAGCGCGTGAGCGGCGACTCGAAGCGGTCGTCGTTGGCTTTCGGCTCGACCGGGAACACATCGAGCGCGGCACCGCCGATATGTTTTCGCTCGAGCGCATCGGCCAACGCGTCGATGTCGACGACCGTACCGCGCGAGGCATTGATGAGGTGACTGCCCTGGCGCATGCGCGCGAGCTGTGCCGCGCCGATCATGTTCAATGTCTGACTGGTCTCGGGGACGTGCAGGGTGACAACGTCGCTCTCGGCGAGCAGCGCGTCCAGCGTCGGTACCTGACGCGCATTGCCGAGCGGCAACTTGCCATCGGTGTCGTAGAAGGTCACGCGCATGCCGAGATGCTCGGCGAGAATGCCAACCTGCTTGCCGATGTTTCCGTAGCCGACGATGCCGAGCGTCTTGCCGCGCACCTCGAAGCTGCCTGCCGCCGACTTGATCCAGTCGCCGCGATGCGCACCGGCGTTCTTGGACGCGATGTTTCGCATCAGCAGGATCGTCTCTGCAATGACCAGTTCCGCCACGCTGCGCGTATTCGAGAACGGCGCATTGAACACGGGAATGCCCAGTTCGGCAGCCACATCGAGGTCGACCTGATTCACGCCGATACAGAAGCATCCGACCGCCATCAGTTTCGGCGCATGGCGCAACACGCGCTCGGTGACCTGGGTCTGCGAACGGATACCCAGGAAATGCGTCCCGGCCAGCGCCTCGATGAGCGCATTCTCGGGCAGCGACTTGGGGTGCTCGACGATCGACTTGTAGTCGTTTTCGCGCAGCACCTCCACGGCGTTGGGATGGATGTTCTCGAGCAGGAGGATCTGAACCTTGCTCTTGTCGAACGACACGCGAAAAGTCATGCAGCGAATCCGAGGGCAGCGGCTGCGTCGCAGCCTGATACTGCGTTCCAGTCTACCGCGAACTTCAACGCGCCTGTTCGACGTTCGGCAGCGCCGCCTGTTGTCGATGCAGGAACCAGCGATCGATCACCACATGACGCGAGAACCAGCGGTTACCCAGGGCGACACGCGCAAGCGCCTGGCGCCATGCGGACGGGTGCGACCCGGGGTCGGCCTCGGGCGCCGCACCGGACTGCAGCGATCGTTGCACGCGGCTCCCGAAGCGACGTTGAACGACAGTCGAGTAACGTTGCAGAGCCAGCGCGTCGACCCGCGCGCCCGGGCCGCACAGTGCGTCGCCGATCACGTCTGCTGCAAACACGGCCGATTCGATCGCCGGACGTATGCCCTCCCCGCTCTGCGGATAGGCGAGCCCCGCGGCGTCGCCGATCAGCAACGTAGCATTGCCTACCAATGCGCGGGGGGCCTGCGTATACGAGAGGTACGCATGGCCCTTGAAGCGTTGTGGAAGGTCCGAGGGAACGCGCCGCTCGCGCAACAGCCATCCGCAGAACGCCTCGACATGCGACGCAAGCCGATGCCTGTCTTCCCGCCCGAGCCCCACATTCAACCAGTCACCCTTGCGAAAGCACCAACCGTAGCCTTTGAGGTCGTCGCAGAAGTACAACTCGGGGCATTCTGGCGCGACCAGGCACTGGGCAGCCTGCTGCGCATCGAGCCGGTATTCGATCTCCTGAGCCGCGATGACGGTTTCGCCCGAACCTATGCGCGCGCCCAGGTGCCGTGCAATCGGGCAGAAGTGCCCACCCGCCCCGATCAGAACGCGCGCGCGCAACTCGTCGTTCACGATCCAGCCGCTGTCATCGCGCTTGACCGTGCGCATCGGCTCGCCCAAACGCATCCGCGCCCCGCTCCGTGCGAGCAGGTAATGATCGAACTCGCTGCGGCGGATACCGTGACTGACCACGCGCGAGTAGCGTGTGCCAACCGCCTCGCCCCCGATCAGCCCCGTGCGAAACGCAGTGATCGCCTGCAGCGTGCGCGCCCCCGTCGCCCGGTACTCATCCAAATCCAGGCCCAGCGTGTCGACCACCGCAGGCGTGATCCATCCCGCGCACACCTTGTCGCGCGGAAACGGACTCTTGTCGAGCACCGTCACGACCAATCCGCGCTTGACGAGCGCGCGGGCGCAGGTCGACCCCGCAGGGCCTCCCCCGACGATCAATACGTCGGTCGATTGCATCGAACCACGTCCCGCCCTTGCCACCGGAACCCCGTTGGGGACGGCTCATTGCCGATATAGAAAGTCCCGTGTCCATGGCACATCGTTGTTGCCTCGCGTCGTGAATACCACCTGGAACAACTGCAGGTCGCCGGTTCGAAACGCGGCGATCGATCCCGCGAGGTACAACCGCCAGGTGCGTTCGAATCGCTCGCCGAACCTCCGGACGACGGTCTCACGCCCTTTTTCGAATCGGTCGAGCCAGTCTTCGAGCGTACGCGCGTAATGCAGGCGCAGATTCTCGACATCGATCACCGCGCACTCGTGCGGCTCGAATATCTTCATCATTTCGCCGAGCGACGGGGGTCGTGCTCCGGGAAAAATCCGCCGCTCGATCCACGCGTTCATCGGTTGGGGCCGCGTGCGACCGATCGTGTGAATCAACCCGCGGCCGGACGCCGACAGACAGCGCTGGATCACCGTGCCGAGGTCGGCGAAATTCTCCACCCCGACATGCTCGAGCATGCCGATCGACACGAAAGCATCGTGTCTGCCGCCGATGTTCCGGTAGTCGTCCTCGATATATTCGATGCGCGAAGCCAGACCAAGAACGTTGGCCCGCTCGCGGGCGAAGGCGACCTGCTCGCGCGAGATATTGAAGGCGCGCACTTTGACGCCATAGCTGCGCGCTGCATGCAACGCGAAGCTGCCCCAGCCACAGCCGGCTTCCACCACCGTTTCGCCAGGCCGCAGTCTCAGTTTGCGGCAGACATGATCCATCTTTGCGGTCTGTGCGTCGTCCAGACCAGTACCCGGATCGCAGTAATAGGCGCACGTGTAAGCCATCGTGCGCCCGAGCCACAACGCGTAGAAGTCGTTGCCGAGATCGTAGTGTTGATGAATGTTCTCGCGCGCGTCATCGAGCGAGTTACGGCGCGCACGATGCAGCCGCTGCGCCAGATGACGCAACCAGGGCGTTTTTCCGCCTTCGCGGTAAGCACCTCGGTAGATCGCCTCGAGCAGGCCGGGCAAATCGCCGTCGACCTGCAACGCGCCGCTCGAATACATTTCACCGAACTGAAGATGGGGGTCCAGTGCCAGTCGCAGCAGCGATGACGAGTCGGCGACACGAAGCCGGGCTACCGGATCAGCTGCGATCGCGGGCACCTGTTCCCCGGTCCAGAGTGTGACCTGGAACGGGGGCTGTCCCAGTTCCGCCATAATCCGATCCATCACCCGCGCCCACATCGAGCGCGCCGGGATTCGCCGTTGCGCCGAGCCCACGATGCCGGAGTCGAGATTCGACCGATGAGAGGCGCTACTCGACCCACCGCCTTCGAACCTCAGCGACGGGCTCTGTTCGTTGCGAATCGGAGGCATCCGGGAGTCCTGGATAGAACCGACAGCAATCGTAAACGAAACCGGTGTGCAAGCCAATTGGACGGCGCTAAGCGCGCGTCGCGATGCAACATGCAGCGATTCGGCGCAGCAAACATCGCTGCGCCGTACGCTGCTTCGAACAGCGATGAGACCGTACTGTGTAGTTAGGTCAGTTTTTCGCGGGTCGTACCACGACGTCATTGCGAACGTTTTTGACACCAGGCACGTTGCGCGCAATGTCGCCTGCGCGCTGCCGTTCAGTCGTATTGGCCGCGAATCCGCTCAGTTGCACCGTGCCCTGCATTGTCTCGACCCCAAGCCGCATGGCGCTGACCTGTGAATCTTCGACGAACCGTGCACGCACGCGGTTGCTGATCGTGGCGTCATCGACATATTCGCCCGTGGTCTGTTGCCCACTGAAAACCGCGCAGGCCGAGACGCTGAGCACCATCACCATCGCCAGCAACATCGTAGCCGCTTTGTTGAACATGACATTCTCCTTTGAAGTTCAATCGATGCATCGTTTGAGGCGGACCTCCGCCCAACCGGCGTGGCGCAATTCATGTTCCCGGCGGAGAGGTGGCGTCGCGACGCGTACGGGCACAGCCATTGCGCTCATGCGAGCGACCGCACTCTGCCAACGCCGGTACAACAAAGCATTTTGCGCATCTACCGCGCGGCAGAGATCTCAATCCACCTAGGGAGAAACAACATGAAAAGTCTGCTCGTTGCGGTACTGATGGCAACCTTCGCCCTCGCGGGGTGCAATACCGTGCAAGGCGTCGGCAAGGATGTCGAGCGCGGCGGCGAACGTCTGCAGGATGCCGCCGACCGTCGCAAGTAACGCCTCAGACGGCGCCGCGATGTTTCTGCTGGTACATCGCGGCGTCGGCATTCTCCAGCAACAGATCGGGCGAAGTGCCGTCGTCCGGATAGATTGCGCAGCCGACTGAACATCCGATTTCCAGCAATTCGCCTGCCACCGCGAACGGTACGCGCAGGGCAGCGTCGAATTTCTCGATCACGGCCTTGACCGCGGCAGAATTGTCGACATACGGAATGATGGCAACGAATTCGTCGCCGCCCAGACGCGCAAGCGTGTCGGCGCCGCGCAGCGTGCCCGACAGTCGTCTCGCGACTTCTTTCAACACCCAGTCACCCACATCATGCCCATGCCGGTCGTTGATCGGCTTGAACCGGTCGAGATCCAGGAACAGCACCGCGACCTTGCGCCCGCTGCGTTGCGCTTGTGCGATCGCGAGCGTCAACCGGTCCTTGAACAAGGCCCGGTTCGGCAACCCCGTGAGCCAATCGTGGAACGCCTGGTGCTGCAGTCGATAGAGTTCGGATTCGAGATCCGTGAGATGCGACACGCGCGCTTCTTCCTGACGGTGCTCGCGAATCGCACGTTCGACGACGGCCAAAAGTTGCAACGGATCGAAAGGCTTTGCAACGAAATCGAACGCTCGAAACCGCAATGCGTCGATTGCATACTCGATCGCCGTTTCACCCGATAGAAAAATGACGGGCAACTCGAGCCGATGTTCGCGCAGCGCCCGCAGCACCTCGATACCGCTGAAGTCCGGGATGTTGATATCGAACACGGCAAGGTCGAACGACCGTTCGCTCAATTTATGCATCGCGTCCCGACCGCGCTGCACGCACACCACTTCATAGCCCGCATCGCTCAACACGGCGTCGAGCATCGCCACCGACGCGTCGTCGTCTTCCAGTACCAGAATGGAGGCGGGCTGTAGAGAGGGGTCGGAAGTGTTCATCGAATCGTAGGCTGATCTTTCGCTCGCGCGTCGCGCTGATCGAAGGCCAACAAGCAGCGGGCGTGCCCGCCAAATCGCATCTTACAGGCACACAAGGTGCGTATTGCCCCGCAATACGATTGTCGAAACGGGTCAGCGGACATGCTTCATCATTATGCTGCGCGACTTCATCAGCGTGCGATGACCGCCACCACAGAACGCCTGGTTCTTCTGCTGGCGACGATCGCGCTCGCAAGTTGCGCCGTGCTGCCGACCCTGAGTCCCGCGACGCAGAAGGCAGCGCCTGCCACGCGTGGAGAACGCGCAGTCGCCGCGCTTTCTGCGCGAACGGGTGATACCCTGCTCGAACGACATCTCGCCGACACCGAGACCGTGCTCGGGAGCCCCATCGTCGCAGGCAATGCCGCGCGCATTCTCGTCGACGGTCCCCAGACGCACGCCGAGATGTTCATCGCCATTCGCGCCGCCCGCGAGCACATCAACATGGTGAGCTACATCGTCGAGGGCGACGAGGTCGGCGCGCGCTTCGCAGAGGCGCTCATTGCGCGCCGTCGCGCCGGCGTCACCGTCAATCTGATGTACGACAGCGTCGGGTCGATGGCAACCCCTACCGAATACTTCGCGCGCCTTCGCGCCGCCGGAGTCAACGTCTGCGAATTCAATCCCGTGAACCCTGCCCGGGTTCGGCGCGGATGGCGTGTGAACAATCGGGATCATCGCAAGATTCTGGTCGTTGACGGACACATCGGATTCGCCGGCGGCATCAATGTGAGCAGTGTCTATTCGGCGGGTTCGTTTGGTTCCGGCAGGCGACGCGCGGCGCCGGACGAAGAACAGGTGCCGTGGCGCGATACGCATGTCGAAATCCGGGGCCCGGCGGTGGCGGAAATGCAGCGCAGCTTCATCGATATCTGGCAACAGCAGCGCTGCAGTGACCTTGGCGAGTCGACCCGGTTTTTTCCCAAGATCACGGACGCCGGCCGTCTTCCCGTCCGTATCGTGACCGGTGGACCGGAGCGCAGCGACGCCAGCCATTATCTGGCGCTGTTGTCCGCATTCACCCACGCCGAACAGCGAATCTATATCACCTGCGGATACTTCGTGCCCGATCCACAACTCGCCCGCGCACTGATGGATGCAGCCCAGCGCGGCGTCGACGTGCGCCTGCTGCTGCCGAGTGTCAGCGATTTCTGGGCGCCCCTCGCCGCGGGGCGTTCGCACTATGCCGCGATGCTCGCAGCCGGCGTGAAGATCTACGAACGCAAGGAAGCGTTGTTACATGCGAAAACCGCGGTGGTCGACGGCGTGTGGTCGACGATCGGCTCGACCAACCTCGATTTCCGCAGTTTCGTTCACAACGAAGAAGCCAATGTGGTGGTGTTCGACGACAAGTTCGCAGGCGAACTCGAACGGCTGTTCCACCGAGACCTCAAGTACTCGGAAGAGGTCAACCGCGATCAATGGTCTCGACGCGGCATCGGACAGCGGCTGCAACAGTGGTTCGCCCGACAGTTCGACTACCTGCTCTGACTACGGGCACGCGCGATGCTGGGAAAATTGCACAGGCCTGCGGGCCATGATTAAAAGGAGACGTGCGTGACCAATCGGGGCCTTCTGATCGCTGCAGCAGCGGGTATGGCGGTAGCAACACTGTTCAGTGCGGCAAGCAGCTACTTCACGCGTCGTCGTCGCGACAATCCCGATCTCTCCGGAGATGTATACAACACCGGGCAAGGGTGGGAGGGCTTCGGAGAGGGTACAGACTCCTTTGCCAGAGCGACGAGCGACAGCACCGTGCCCAACCAGGCAATCGAACCGGTGGTGGGGTCTCGCATCAGTGTAATTCGCTAGCCAATCCACTACGTCCAACGAGAAGGAGTGCGAAATGTTCTATTGGGCTGCAGTGTTCCTGATCATAGCGGTCGTCGCCGCGCTTCTGGGTGTCGGCGGTCTGGCCGGCACCGCTGCGAACATCGCGTGGGCGCTGTTCGTGGTCGGACTGATCCTCGCCATAATTTTCGCGGTGCTTGGGCGTCGGCCGCCGAGCCTATAGACGGTGTTGGCCGGATACAGCCGTCACCAAGCCCTATTCGTCCGTTGCCTCACTCGCGTCGCGTCCGTAATCGCGAAGCCGGTTGTAGAGCGTCTTGGGACTGATGCCGAGCAGTTCGGCGGCACGCTCCTTGTGTCCCTTGACCGAATCTAGCGTCGCAAGGATCAACTGTCTTTCCATCTGTTCGACCGTGGTCCCCACGGCGATCGTGATCGACTGCCCGGAACGCTGGGGCGCATCGAACGGGATGCACTCGGCGGTGATCGATTGGCCGTCGGCCATGATATATGCCCGCTGGACGACGTTCCTCAGTTCGCGCACGTTCCCGGGCCAACTGTATTGGCCGAGCTTGTCGAGCGCGGAAGCCGCGAATTTCCGCGCGCCTTTCTCCCGGCTATTCAGGGCATCGAGGAAGTGCTGCGCGAGCAATGGCACGTCTTCAAGCCGATCGCGTAGCGGCGGAACCCGGATCTGGAACACATTCAGCCTGTAGAACAGGTCTTCGCGCAGCTTCCCGGCGATGACTGCCTGCGCGGGATCGCGATTCGTTGCGGCGACAATCCTCACATCGGTTTCGAGGAGATCGTCGGAACCCACCCGCATGAACGTGCCTGACTCGAGCACGCGCAGCAGCTTTACCTGCAATTCGAGCGGCATCTCGGTCACTTCATCGAGGAACAGGGTGCCACCATTCGCGCGTTCGAAAAATCCCCGGTGCTGGCGGTTCGCGCCGGTGAAACTACCCTTCTCGTGCCCGAACATCTCGCTCTCGATCAGCTGCGGCGAAATCGCGCCGCAGTTGACCGCGAGGAAAGGGGCCTTGCGCCGCCGACTCAGGTCGTGAATGGTCTGTGCGACGACCTCCTTTCCCGACCCGCTCTCACCGATGATGAACACGGTCACGGCGGTTCCCGCGACGCGCCCGATCTGCGTGTACACGAGTTGCATCACCGGCGCCCGACCGCGCATGTGGCCGAAGCGCCCTTCCGAATCGGCCGTCTGCTGAAGTTTCACGATCTCGGCCCGCGACTCGGCAGGGCGCCCGATCCGGTTCAGCACCGCCTTTAGCTGACGCGGGCTGACCGGCTTCAGCAGATAATCGGCGGCGCCGAGTCTGAGGGCCTGGATCGACGTTTCCAGACTCGCATGACCCGTCATCAGCACGATTTCAACGTTACCCAGCTCTTCGCGCTCGTCGAACAGTTCCATGCCGCTGCCGTCGGGCAACATCAGATCCAGCAAGACCAGATCGGGCAGTCGAAGCACGACCTGCTGGCGGGCCTCGGCGAGCGAACCGGCGATCGCGGTCCGGAAGCCCTCATTACGCACCAGTTCGGCCAAGGCCTGCGCGGCATCACGGTCGTCTTCGACGATCAGTGCGAACGATTCCGCCGCCGATGCTGCATCGCCATTGGAAGGGGGTTTCGCGGCGGAAGTCACTTGTCCAGCGGGCATAATACGATGACGGAAGGTGCGGGACTGTCGATATTACACGTGACTTCCGCCCGCCATCCGGGGGTCGTGAGTTGACGTGCCGTACCTCAGCACGCAGGCACCCCTGTTGCGTTTGTTCCGTTACATCGCCGGCCGGACGGGCAACCGGTTCGGCACATCGCGGCCCGTCGGAGTACGTGTTGGCCTTCCCGGAAAGAAGTGAAGGAAAGTCGGCGGCCGCCAGAGCTTCACCCCCTCAGGCGCTCGGACCTCGATTTCTGATCGCCGGATCGACCGGTGTGGGGGCGTTTTACCTCCTCGTGTCCGGGTTGGCGTCCGAACCGATCCCCCTCTCCCTGCTCTGCGTGTCGCTGCTGGTGGCCGTCGTGCAACTGTGCTTCGACTGGCGCGCCGCGCTGCTGGTGCTGACGGCTGCGTTGGTCTGGATCGGTTCCGGCGGGGTGACCTCCGCGACCGCCGTCGCCGCGGTTGCGGTCAGCAACATCATGCTCGTGCTCGCGCTGGAGTGGCGCACCCGTCAGGCAGTGTTGGCTCTGGCGGTTTCGATATCGGAACGGCGTACCGAGCGCGAGGCGATGTGGGTCATCGATCATCGCGGTCGCGTGGTGGCGGCGAACGCTCTGGCCGGGAAGCTGGGGGCGCAGGGCAGCCCGATCTCCGTCCCTGGCTCCACCGCGGCGTCGCTGGCATACGTCGACGGGGAAGGTGCGAAAATCTCGGTGTCGCTCGGCACGCCAGGCAGCTTCCGCTCGATCCGCCTTCAGGGCCACAACGAACTGGGACCCTTCGATGTGGACGCCTGGCCGTTGCGGGCGTTCGACCTGGGTGGCATCGTGCGCCTCGACGATCAGGGCGAACTGCAGCGTTCACACGCCGAGCGCGCCGTGCTCGCGACGCAGCTTGCCGATGCGCACCGGCAGATCGAACTCATCGCGCAGGAACGTGATGGCGCGCGTGACACCCGGGTCAAACTCGAGCGCGCCATGCGCGGCAAGGATGAACTGCTCGCACTGGTTTCGCACGATCTGCGCTCGGCGCTCAACGCGATGGTCGGCTGGCTCTATCTTGCCCGCTCGCCTCGGGCCACGGGCGATGCGCAACAGCGCGCGCTCGACGGCATCGAATCATCGGTAGGCACACAACGCCGCCGGGTCGAGCAACTGCTCGATGCGTCGCGGTTGCTGAGTGGTCGAGTGCAGCTCGAAGTGCGCGATGTAGACGCAGGTGCGCTGTTTACCCGCATGGAGTCGCGCTTCGATGCGCGCGCGCGCGCGCGCAATGTCGAACTGAAGTTCGAGCGTGCGTACGACAGGCTGAGCTTCCTGGCTGATCCGGCGCGCGTCGAAGAGTCGCTCGCGACATTGATCGAGCACGCACTGGCTGCAGCGCCGGACGGTGCGCGGTTGCGCGTGCAGGCGCGTCCCATGGAGGCCGCCGGCGGCACCCCTGCCGAGAACGGCGTCGTGCTGCAGGTGGACACGGCCGACACCCTCGTAGGCGAGTTAAGCGACCCGGCTTTGCGCGAACCGGACGAGCGTGGCGCCCCCGACGCCTCGGGTTCGCGCCAGCGCGCGTTATCGAGCCTTCCCCTGTCGATCGCGCGCCTGGTCACGGAGTTGCAAGGGGGCACACTCGACCTGGATCCGATCGCCCCTGCGACGGCGGGAAAACGATTCAAGATGCGCTTTCCGTCATCGGTCGACGAAGCCACGTTGGCGACGACCAGACTGCGCAGCGACCCCGCCCAGCCTGATACACGCGGGTCGGAAGTCGGTGCAGCCGAAGCGGCCCGCGACGATCCGCCGGTCGGCGATATGCTGACCGGCGCTTTCGTGCTGCTGGTCGATGACCGGGACGACATGCTCGAGGTCACCTCAACGCTGCTGCGAGGCTCCGGTGCGCATGTCACCACCGCGCGCTCGGGCTCGGAGGCGCTCGCGCTCTATCCCAAGTGGGCCACCGGCGGGGGCGAGCGGCTGGTCGTCTCGGACTTGTCGATGCCACAACTCGACGGCCTGGCGCTCGTCGAACGCTTGCGCCAGCTCGAGAACGAGCAGGGGTTGCCGCGTGTGCCTGCCGTGGCGTTCTCTGCACATGGCGAACTGTATTCGCGGCGACAGGTCATCGATGCGGGATTCGACCTTTTTCTCGCGAAGCCCATGCCACCGCAGCGGCTTCTCGATGCGATCTCTGCGCTCCTCGGCCGCTGAATAGAGCGTGCGGGTGCGCAGTACAGGCATGACGGTTGCTCCGTAGAAGGCTGCGGCCGCTTCCGGTCGTCTACCGACCGACCCGACGATGGCACGTTACCGAATCGACTGTGAACTGACCTACGAGATCGACGCAGTCCCTGCCGATCTGATCTTCAATATCGAAGCGGCACAACGACTCGGCCAGAAAGTGCTCGACGAAACACTCTCGGTCAGCGTTCCCGGCGAGGTCGATCGTTTCACCGACCCGACGACCGGGAATCGCTTCCTGCGTATCCAGGGGCAACACGGATCGTTGCGTGTGCACTATCAGGCGGACGTTGAAAAGACGCCCTACGTGCCCACGGAGCAGGAGTGTGAAGTCGCGGTCAACGCACTGCCGCTCGATGTGATCCCGTACATCTACCCCAGTCGATACTGCGAGTCGGACGCGCTCATCGGCCTGGCGACCCGGCTGTTCGGCAACGTCCCCACCGGCTACACGCGCGTGCGCACGATCATCGACTGGACGCGGGACAACATCGCGTACGAGATCGGCACGTCGAACGCGAGCACCACCGCCAGAGATGTGCTGTTGAACCGGGTCGGCGTGTGTCGTGACTTCGCTCACGTATGCATCGCGCTGTGCCGGGCCATGAACATCCCGGCGCGCATCGTGACCGGCTATGCGGCGTTCGAATTCCCGCCGCCGGATTTTCACGCGATCTTCGAAGCCTACCTCGATCAGCGCTGGATCCTGTTCGATCCCACGCGCCTGTCGCCCGAGGTCGACTTCATCCGCATCGGCACGGCGCGCGACGCCGCCGACGTGGCGTTCGCGACGCTGTTCGGCGCGATTCGCATGACCTCATGGCGCCCGGACGTGGCGAGGGTCGACAGCGAACTGGTCGAAGCCGCCTGAAGGTCGGTGGCGGGTGCGAGGTTCACTCCGGCCGCGCGCCGGAGGCCTTGACCAGCTTCGCCCACTTTGCCATCTCGGCCTGAATGAATGCGCTGAACTGTTCGGGCGAGTCGCCGACCGGCTCGAGTCCCTGCGCGACCAGTTTCTGATGGATGTCCGGTTCCTTGAGAATACGTACGAGCGCTGAACTCAGCATGCCCACGAGTTCGCGCGGGGTCGCCTGCGGCGCGAGCACGCCGTGCCAGGTGCCGGTGTCGAATCCCTTCAGGCCGCCTTCTTCCATCGTGGGCACCTGCGGCATCAGCGACGCGCGCCGCGCGCTGCTCACGGCAAGGACGCGCAGCTTGCCCGACTGGACCATCGGCACCGCCGAAGGCACGGCGGCAAAGTACAGGTCGGCCTCGCCCGAGAGCAGGGCGGCGAGCGCAGCACCGGTGCCCTTGTACGGGATATGCACCATCGTCACGCCGCCCAGCGAGTTGATCAGTTCACCGGAGAGGTGCGTCGCGCTGCCCGGACCGGCCGAGGCATAGTTCAACTTCCCAGGCGATGAACGCGCGAGCTGCAGCAGTTCGCGCACTGACTTCGCCGGCACGCCCGGGTGGGCGAGCAACGCGTATGGGGTCGTGGCGAGCTGCGTGATCGCGACGAAGTCCCCGGTCAGGCTGTAGTTGAGTTTGCCGAACAGGCTTGCCGCGATGGCATTGGCGACATTGACCTGGAACAACGTGTAACCATCCGGCGCCGCGCGCGCAACGAGTTCGGCGGCGACGTTGCCCGACGCGCCGGGGCGATTGTCGATGATCACCGGCTGGCCCCAGTGCTCGCCCAGGCGTTGCGTGACGACGCGCGCGACGATGTCGGTGCTTCCTCCGGGCGGGAACGGCAGTACGAGCCGGATCGCCCGGGTCGGGTACTTCTGCTGCGCTTCGACCCGACCAGCGCCGACGATCGCAACGATCGTGGCGAGCAGCG
>JACMMK010000458.1 GCA_014379045.1 Burkholderiales bacterium | reverse complement strand
CTCGCGGCGATCCAGGACACCGCAGATGGCGCCGCGCCGACCCCCGGAATGTCCAAGTGGCTCTGGCCCGCCGCCGCGCTCGTCGCGTTCCTGATTGCGATCTGGCTCACGAACAGCGGCGCTTGAGCGCATCCACCGGGCGCACGCTCCGACACTTTTGCGAGGACTCTTCCATGCCCCATGCCACCACCGCAGACGGCGTCAAGCTCTACTTCGAAGAAGCCGGTGCCGGCACGCCGATCGTGTTCGTCCACGAGTTCGGTGACAACTATACGAGTTGGGAAGCACAGATCCGCCACTTCTCGCGGCGTCATCGTTGCATCGTTTTTTCCGCGCGCGGGTATCCGCCGTCGGACGTGCCGGACACTCTCGCGCACTACTCGCAGCGCCTTGCCTGCGACGACATCGCGGCGGTGATGGATCACCTCGGCATCGCGTCGGCGCATATCGTCGGCCTGTCGATGGGCGGGCTCGCCACGCTGCACTTCGGCCTGAACCATGCCGCGCGCGCGCGCTCGCTGGTCGCCGCCGGGGCCGGCTACGGAGCCGAGAAGGCGTTCGAGGCCGAATTCCGTCGGCTGGCCGAGGTGGCCGCTGGCAAGTTCGAGACGATGGGCCCTGCGGACTTCGCCGAGATCTACGGCGAAGCCGCGTCGCGGGTGCAGTTCCAGAACAAGGATCCGCGCGGGTGGCGCGCGTTCGTCGATCGCCTGAAGCAACATTCGCAGATCGGCGCGGCGAACACGATGCGCGGCGTGCAGGCGCGCCGGCCTTCGCTGTACGACCTCGAAGCCGGCTTTCGCGCGATGCAGATACCGACCCTGCTGATCGTCGGCGACGAAGACGATCACTGTCTCCAGCCGGGAATCTTCCTCAAGCGTGCGATCCCGGCCTGCGGCCTCGTCGTGCTGCCCAAGACCGGGCATGCGGTGAACCTCGAAGAGCCCGCGCTGTTCAATCAGTTCGTCGCCGAGTTCCTCGCGCAGGTCGAGGCTGGCCGTTGGTCACCGCGCGACCCCCGGGCCGACCCCGGCCAGGTGATCAAGACCTGAGATGGGTTGCCTCGGCCCGTCCGACATGACGGGGCGACTTATCGGGCGTCCCCCGTCAAGGGGGCGGTCGCGTCACGCTTCCTGCCTCACGCAGGGTCAGTGCCGCGAATCCGGCGCTATTCGGCCTTGATACCGGCCTTGGCGATCACCTCGCGCCAGCGCACGAGATCGAGTTTCATGAACGCCTGGAACTCATCGGGACCCATGCCGACCGGCTCGAGCCCCTGCGCCGCGAACTGCTGCTTGAGTTCCGGTGTCTCCATCGCCGCGAGAATGCTCTTGTGCACGCGATCGATGATCGGGCGCGGCGTCCCGGCGGGGGCCATGATGCCGAACCAGGCAGTGAAATCGAAGCCGGGAATGAGGGTCTCGCCGACCGTGGGCACCGTCGGCAGGCTCGGCACGCGTTTGACCGAAGTCACCGCGATCGGCCGGATCTTGCCGCTGTCGATGAACGGACGCAGCGCCGGAATCGCATAGATCATGATCGGCACATGGCCACCGACGAAATCGGTGATCGCCTGCCCGGCCGCCTTGTACGGCACATGCGTGACCTTCACGTCGCTGCGCGACCACATGAATTCGCCGGCCAGATGCGTGGTGGTACCGGGGCCCGAGCTCGTGTAGTTGAGGTTCGGGTCGCGGCGCGCGATCGCCACCAGGTCTTTCAGCGATCTGGCGGGCAACGACGAATGCACCGCGATCAGGCCGGGCGCGTTGGTGATCAACGTGATCGCCTGGAAATCCTTGACCGGGTCGTACGACACATTCGCCATCATCAGCGTTCCGGTGCCATGACTCGCCACGGTACCGAGCACCAGCGTATGGCCATCGGGCGCGGCGCGCGCGGCCTCGGCACCGCCGATCGTGCCCGCGGCACCGGGCCGGTTCTCGACGTTGACCTGCTGCCCGAGATCCTTGCTGAGCGTGGTGCCGACCAGACGCGCGATGATGTCCGCCGTGGACCCGGCGCCGAACGGCACGATCAAGCGCAGCGGCTTGTTCGGCCAGGCCTGGGCCGCTGCCGTTCGCGGTGCCAGCGCCAACGTCGCGCAAAACATCGCCAACGCGCAGCGTGCGAACCCGAGGCGGTCCGGGCGCGATGAATAGACGTCGTTCATTGTGACTCCACGAAATTGGGGTTGAACGAACCCCGAGCACGTTGCATACCAGGACAGGTCGAACACCGGGCTCGGCATCCGGCAGTGTGCGCCCGAATCGGTTGCGCACTCGACCGACGAATGCGCACGCGCGCTAGGGCGTTTCGTACAGTTCGACCTTGGTGCCGTCGGGGTCTGCGACGTAGATCGTGCGCCCGTAGATGCCGTCGTGAAGGTCCTGGAAGAAACGCACGCCGTTGTCGCGCAGCCGGTCCGCCAGCGCGGCGACGTCGTGCACGGTGAACGCGATATGGTCGATCTGCAACGGTGCGCCGGGTCCGCCGCTGGTGAGTGCGATGCCCTGCTGGAACGGCAGGAACGGGCGGCCATCGGCGAGCGGTTTCGCCGGGCGCACGGTGAAGCCGAGCAGGTCGACGTAGAAGCGTCGCGACGCGTCGAGGTCGCGCACCTGCAGCAGCACGTGCGCGAAGCCGAGCGTGCGCGGCGTTGTGTCGAGGGTCTGCGCGATCGGCATGCCCTGCGCCGCGTTTGTCGCCGTCGCCGCTGCCGTCCCCATCCCCGTCGCCGCACCGCGCGCATCGTGGTGGGGAGTGGCTGCGACCGCGGATGCGTCGGTCGCCGCGTTCGTCGTCCGTGGCGCAGCCATCAGTGCGTGTCCGGTTCGTTGTCGATGCCGAGGCGGCCGGCGCGGCCCCAGCTTTCTTTCGGCACGTCCTGGATGATCACGTGCAGGTGGTCGGGCTTGCACGCCGCATGCTCGATCATCGCGTCGGTGATCGCCGCCACCAGCTTGCGCTTCTGCTCGGTGGTCCTGCCGCTCCACAACTGTACGGTCACTACCGGCATCGCGGTCCCCTCGTTGATATGCAATCGTTGGCCGCGGGCTGCGCGTTTCAGCCGCCCGCCGCCAGTATGTTCTCGATTCGCGGCCGCACCCCCGACCACTGACTCGCACCGACGGTGACCGGCGCACGGCTGCCCAGACCGCGTGCCCAGACCGTCTTTAATCCGCGCGCCTTCGCGGCCTCGAAGTCGACACCGCCCGGCGGTGCCGCGAGATCGACGACGAGCGCGTGCGCAGGCAGGCGTTCTAGCACGTCGGCCCCGACCACCCGCGCGGGCACCGTGGAGAACACCATGTCGAGGGTCGGCGCGAGACCGACCAGCGCCTCCAGCGGGTGCACCGTGGCACCGGCGGCATAGGCCGCAGCGCGTTGCACGGGATTGCGCGCGGCGACGTGCGTGTGCGCACCGAGCGCGACCATGTAGCGGGCGAGCAGGAAGCCGATCGACCCCTGCCCGACCACCGCGACATTGGCTTTATGGATCGTGATCGCCGTGTTCTCGATCACGACCCTGAGCAGACCTTCGATGATCGCGGGCCCACGCAGCAGCATCAGGTCCTGGTCCCATTCGTACTCGTGCAGCGTGATGCCGAGCGCCTGCGCATGCGCTTTCAATTTGTCGTCGCCCCACCCCAGGATGATGTGCGCGGGCGAGCGCATTCCCGACAGCATCGCGCGATCGGGGATGATCGGCTCGGTGGCGGCCGGCGCGAACAGCGCCCCGGTCGGCGCGATGCCGGGAATCGGAAACAGCGCGAACTTCGCCCCGGCGAGCGCCTCGGTCGCGCTGCCCGCAAGCGTGACGCCGTCGATACCGGCGTCGGGCCATGGGAAGCCGAACGCGCGCACCGCCGCACCGGTGGTCGCCGCGAGTCGCGCGATCTCCTGCTCGCGCTTATCGCCCCCGACCACCGCGATCACACACTCGTTCCACGCTATTCCGACCGATGCTGCTTCCAAATTACTTTCTCCCGATGACGTGCGAGCGCGAGTTACGGCGCCCAGCGCGTTCTGCCGACGGTCGAGTTTGAATCACACGATCGAACAGGGTCAAGCGCCGATCCACCGGCATGATCGTGGTGCGCTATTCCTTCTCGATGCCCGATGCACCGATCAAACGACCGAACAGTGCGCTCTCCCTACGCGCGTACGCCGCGAGCTGTGCCGGACTGCCCGCGACCAACCCGTCGGGCGCCGACTTCACCACGACGCTCGCGCCGAGCGTG
>JACMMK010000457.1 GCA_014379045.1 Burkholderiales bacterium | reverse complement strand
CGCGGCCGCCGATGTTCCTTTTCGTCACACCCAAGGTCGTTCCGATCAGGAGAGCGCGCGCACCTGCTCGCGGCGCTTCAGCCACCACGCGTAATCGGGCGGCAGCAGGTCGAGATAGTCGGGCTCGCCCAGCGCACGCGCAGCGTGCACCGGCCAGTTCGGGTTGTAGAGCAGTTCGCGCGCGAGCGCGATCAGATCGGCGTCGCCTGCGCGCAGCACCGCTTCGGCCTGTTCGGGCTCGGTGATCAGGCCGACCGCGCAACTGAGCACACCGGCGTCGCGCCGCACGCGCGCCGCGTACGACACCTGATAGCCCGGCGTACGCGGCACGATCGCCATGTTGAGCGGCCCGTTGATTCCGCCCGACGAGCAGGTCACGACATCGATGCCGTGCGCATGCAGGGCGCGTGCGAGCGCGACCGTGTCGTCGAGGTCCCACACGCCGCCGTCGCCGTCGAGCGCCGAGACGCGGAAGAACAGCGGGCGGTCGTCGGGCCAAAGCGCGCGCACCGAATCGACGATCTCGAGCGGGAAGCGCATCCGGTTCTCGAGCGACCCACCGTAGGCATCGGTACGGTGATTCGCGAGCGGAGACAGGAACTGGTGGATCAGATAACCATGGGCGCCATGAACCTCGATGATGTCGAAGCCGCAGTCGAGCGCGCGCCGTGTCGCCTCGCGCCACGCCGCGAGTACCGCGTTCATCTCGGCGCGATCCATCGCACGCGGGGTCTGCGCTTCGGCGCGATGGGGAATCGGGCTCGGACCGACCGGTTGCCACGGCGGCAGTCCGCGTTGGGCATCGAGCTCGGTGAGCGGCTGAAACAGCGTCCACGGCGGGCCACTCGCCGCCTTGCGTCCCGAATGGCCGAGCTGGATCGCCGGCACCGAGCCGTGGGCGCGCAGGAAGTCGGTGATGCGCCGATAGACAGGGTGATGACGATCGTCGTAGATGCCGGCACAAGCATGGGTCTTGCGTCCGCGCGCCTCGACCGCGGTCTCTTCGGTGAACACGATACCGGCCCCGCCGAGCGCGAACTTGCCCAGATGCACGAGATGCCAGTCGGAGGGTCCGCCGTCGATCGACGAGTACTGGCACATCGGCGACACCACGGTGCGGTTGCGCGTCACCACGCCGCGCAGCCGAAGCGGCGCGAACAGGATGCTCTTCGGCGCCGGTAGCGGAGCACCGCCCGAGCCGGCCATGCCCGACTCACCGCTGACCGGCCCACGCGCTTGTCCGGGCACTTTCCCGTTCACTGGCCGCTCATCTGTCTGCGCAATCGCCCGCGCCTTGACCAACTCATCTGCGTACGGACTCGCCAGCCGCTCACTCGATCGTGATCCGGTTCTCACGCACGACCCGACCCCATTTCTCCGACTCGCGCTTCTGGTAGGCGGCGAACTCTTCCGGAGAACTCGCGACGATCTCCATCCCCTGCTGGATCAACCGTTCGCGCATTGCCGGCTCGGCGAGCACCTTCACCAATGCGCCGTTCAAGCGCACGACGATCTCGCGCGGCGTGCCTGCCGGCATGAACACCGCGAACGAGGTATGCGTGTCGAACCCGGGGAGGCCGGCCTCGCTCGCGGTCGGCACCTCCGGCATCAGCGGCGAGCGCTGACCGCTGGTGATCGCGAGCACGCGCACGCGCCCGGCCTTGGCCTGTTCGAGCACGGTGATCACGTCCACGAACGACAGCGCGGTCTCGCCCGAGAGCAGCGCCAGGAACGACGGCCCCCCGCCCTTGTACGGGATGTGCACCATCTCGAGCTTCGCCACGTTGCGGAACATCTCGGTCGACATGTGGCTGGTCGCACCGTTTCCGGCGGACGAGAAGTTCACCTGACCCGGGCGCTTGCGCGTGAACTCGACGAACTCGCGCAGCGTCTTCACCGGCACCGACGGATGCACGGCGATCGTCTGCGGCGAACGCGCGATCAGCATCACCGGCGCGAGCGACTTGTCGTTGTCGTACCCCAGATCCTTGTACAGATGCGGCGCCATCACGAACGTGCTGTTGGTGCCGATCAACATTGTGTAGCCGTCGGGCGCGGCCTTCGCCGCGAGCGCGTGCCCGATCGTGCCGGCAGCGCCGGCGCGGTTCTCGACGACGAACGGCTGCCCGAGCGTCTCCGACAGGCGCTGGACGATGATCCGCCCGAGCGAATCGGTCGACCCGCCGGTCGCCCACGGAATGATCACCCGCACCGGCTTCGCCGGCCAGGCCTGCGCATGCACCCCGCCGGCGGCAAGCGTGCAGAGCAGTGCAACGAGCATTCCGAAACGGCGCCGAATCATGCGATATCTCCGCGAACTGAAACCGGAAGCGACCCCTTCGGCGTTCGCCATCGCATCACGCCCTGCCTGCGACGCGCGGTGTGCGCGCGTCGACGCAGTGACGTGTTGCCGGGCGAATCATCGTTATCGTTTCGACGATTGTAGCGCGCGCTCGCACCTCTACAGCGCGCCCGACGTGCCCCCGTCCAGATTCACGCTGGAGCCGGTGACATAGCTCGCGGCATCGGAGACGAGAAACGCGATCACGTTCGCCGCCTCTTCCGCCTCGCCGAAGCGTCCGAGCGGAATGCCGGCCGCGCGCGCCCGATCGACATAGTATTCGGCGCGCGGTGTACCGGCGGCATCGGCGCGCTTCTCGTGCTGACCGCTCTTGATCAGCCCGATGCACACGGTGTTGACGAGAATGTTGTCCTTCGCATAGTCCTTCGACAGCGCCTTGGTCAGCGCGAGGCCGGCGGCACGCGTGACCGCAGTCGGCGATGAACTCGCGCGCGGCTGCTTGCCGCCGATCGTCGTGATGTTGACGATACGCCCGCCACCGATCTTCTGCATATGCGGGATCACCCCGCGGCAGCCGCGGATCGCACCCATCAACTTGAGTTCGAGGTCCAGGTGCCAGGTCGCATCGTCGACCTCGCCGAAGGGTTTCGAGATCGACGTCCCGGCATTGTTGACCAGGATGTCGATGCGGCCGTAGTGGCTGGCGACGCGCTCGATGAACATCTGCAGTCGTTCCGCCTGCATCACGTCGACGCTTTCGGCGAGTACGTCGCCGCCGTTCGCGCGGATCGTCTGTGCGACCTCGTCGAGTGGACCCTGGCGTCGCGCACAGATCGCGACTTTCGCGCCCTCCAGTGCGAGCCGGATCGCGGTCGCCCGACCGATGCCTTCGCTGCCGCCGGTGACGATCGCGACCCTGTCCTTCAGCCCGAGTTCCATTGCACGTACCTCCTTCGATCAGTCTGTGTTCAGAACGTCCCTAGACCCACGAGCCCCGTGGCGAGATCCATCTCGTCGACCAGCTTGCGCGCGACCAGGTTGCGCAGCGTCTCGGTGGTGCCGCCACCGAGACTGCCATAGCGCACGCCGCGAAAGAAGCGCGACACCGCGAACTCGTCAGTGAAGCCGTAGCCGCCGTGCACCTGGATCGCCTCGCTGGTGACCCGGATGCCCATCTCGTTGCAGTAGATCTTCGCGGCCGCCGCGAGCGTCGGATCGGGGAAATCGCCTCCGGAGTGCGCGGCCCGATACAGCAGACTGCGCGCGGCTTCGATGTCGACATACATGTCGGCGGCCTTCCAGCGCATGCCCTGGAACTCGCCGATCGGCTTGCCGAACGCCGAGCGATCGCGCAGGTACCGGATCGATGCTTCGAGCGCGCCCTCGGCCAGACCCAGGCAGATCGCCGGGTTGAGGATGCGCTGCGTGTTGAACGCGCTCATCAGCCGCTTGATGCCGTGATCGGTGATCACCAGATGGTCGCGCGGCTGCACGCAGTTGTCGAATACCACCTCACACAGGTACTCACCACCCATCGTGTGGTACTTCGCCTCGGCCTTCATCCCGGCCGCGCCCTTCTCGACCAGCACGCAGCCGATGCCCGCGCCGCCGGCGACATTGTCGACGCGGGTGAACACCACCATCATGTCGGCGATGTCGGCGCGGCTGATCAGCGTCTTCACGCCGTTGATCACGACCCGCTCGCCCTGCACCGTCGTGTTCGTGCGATAGCTGGCGACGTCGGTGCCGGCATCGGGTTCGGTCATGCAGATCGACAGGATCGCCTCACCGGTGGCGACTCTCGGCAGGATCGCGCGCTTGATGCGCTCGGGCGCATAGGTCGAGATGATCCGCGTCTGCGTGCCGACCTCACCCAGCACCGCCATCGCGGTCACGTAGCAGGCTTTGCCGATCTCTTCCAGTGCGAGCGCGGTCTCGAAGATGCCCATGCCCGAGCCGCCGTATTCCTCGGGCACGGCCATGCCCATCACGCCGATCTCGGCGAGGGCGCTCAGGTTCTCGGCGGGCCAGGTGCCGTCGAGCCACTTCATCGCGTTCGGTTCGAGCACGTCGCGTCGTACGTTCGCGACCGCTTCGACGAGGGCACGCTGTTCCTCGCTCAGTCTGAAATCCATCGTTCCTCCTGATCCCACCGGCCTGCCTGCTTCAACGCGAGGTTGCTGGCGCAGCCCTCAACGCCGGCCCAGCGCCTGGGCGACACGTTGTACCGCGTCGTCGATCGTCGCACAGACCGTGACCCCGGCGTGCGTCAGCGCCGCGCGCTTCGCCTCCCAGGTGCCGTGCGCACCCCAGGTCAGCGCGCCCGCGTGACCCATGCTGACGCCGCCCGGCGCGGTGCGTCCGGCGATCAGTGCGAACACCGGCTTGTCGAGCCCGCTCGAGGCGAGCGCGCGCGCGAACTCCTCCTCCTCGGTCCCGCCGATCTCGCCGATCAGCAGTACTGCCTCGGTACGGCCATGGCGTGCGAAGTACGGCGCCAGATCGGCGAAGCGCGTGCCCTTCACCGGATCGCCGCCGACGCCGATCCATACCGACTGTCCCAGCCCCGACTGTACGAGCCGGAAGCCGACTTCGTACGACAGCGTTCCGCTCTTTGAAGCGAGCGCGACCGGACCCGGCGCGAGCGACACGTCGGGCAGGAAGCCGAGCTTGGCCTCACCCGGCACCGCGATGCCCGGCGTCGACGCGCCGATCCACGTCGCCTGCGCCGCGTCGACCAGACATTTGATCGCGACTGCGTCATGCACGGGCACCCCCTCGGTCGGCGTCACGATCAGGCGGATGCCCGCCGCGAGCGCTTCGATGACCGCCGCGCGCACCTGTTCGGCGCCGACCAGCACCACGCTCGCGACCGCGCCGGTGGCGGCAACCGCGTGCGCGCAGTTTCCGAACACCTCGATGCCAGCGATGTCGGCACGTT
>JACMMK010000456.1 GCA_014379045.1 Burkholderiales bacterium | reverse complement strand
GCGCGCAGGCACCGTGGCACTGGGGCTGGTGGCTGCGGCGTCACTGCTGAGCGCTCAGCCGGTGCGTGCCCAGGGCGCTTACCCGGAGCGCAACATCACGCTGATCGTGCCGTTCCTCGCCGGGGGCGGCGCCGACATCACGGCACGCCAGCTCGCGCGCGCGATGGAAAAGCACATGCCGCTGGCCGCGCGGATCACCGTGGTCAGTCGCCCGGGGGCCGCCGGCGAAATCGGCATGGCGGCGGTCGCCACCGCCAAACCCGACGGGTACACGATCGGCCTCACGACGACGCCGAACATCGTCGCGATCCCGATCGAGCGCAGCGCGCAGTTCACGCTCGACACGATCGATGCGCTCGCGAACGTCGTCGACGATCCGGGCACGCTTTCCGTGCATGCGGACAGCCCGATCAAGACGATTGCCGACCTGATCGCCGCCTCGCGCAAGGACAAGGAGAAGGACGGTCTCACCGTCGGCACCGCGGGCGTCGGCTCGGCCGGTCATATCGCGCTGACGATGCTGATGAACATGTCGGAGTTCCGCGGTCGCAACGTGCCCTACAGCGGCTCGGCCGGCGTGCGGACCGCGCTGCTGACCCGCGACATCCAGGTCGGCTTCGCCAATCTCGGCGAGGCGCTCACGTACTCGAAGGGCAACCCGTGGCGCATCCTCGCGCAGATGGCGCCGCAGCGGCTGTCGATCGCGCCCGACATCCCGACCTTCCGCGAGCTCGGCATCCCGATCGAGACCGGTTCGCTGCGTCTGGTGATCGCCCCGCGCGGCATGCCGAAGGACGTCGTCGCGTATCTGGAGACGACCATCGAGAAGGCGGTGCAGGACCCGGAATTCCTGGCCACCGCCAAGTCCACCGATTTGCCGGTACGCTACATGGGCCGCGACGAGATCAACCGCTTCCTGCGCGCGATGGATGTCCGTCTGCGCGAACTGTGGAAGGTCGCGCCCTGGAACAAATGAAGCGAGGTCCGACATGAATGCGCCGACGCCGGCGATCTCCGCGCCCATCGCCATCCGCGATCCGATCGCGTTCGAGCTGTTCAAGAACTCGGTGGCGGCGATCGCCGACGAGATGGCGGTCACCGTCCATCGCACGAGTTACACCTCGGTGGTGAAGAACAACATGGATTTCTCCACCGCGTTCGCCGACGGCGAGGGCGTGGTCGTCGCGCAGGGGCTGACACTGTCCGGACACCTCGGCGCGATTCCGGTGGCGTTGCGGGCGGTGATCGACCGCTTCGATGGCGACATCCACCCCGGCGACGTGTTCGCGATGAACGATCCGTTCGAGGGCGGCATGCACCTGCCCGACATCTTCGTGTTCCAGCCGATCTTCGTGAACGGCGCGCGGCTCGCGTTCGCGTGCACGATCGCGCATCACACCGATGTCGGCGGACGCGTGCCGGGTTCGAGCGCGGCCGACTCGACCGAGATCTTTCAGGAAGGCATCCGGATTCCGCCGATCAAGCTCTACGAGCGCGGGCATCGGAACGAAACGTTTTTCCGCATCTTCGAGGCCAACGTGCGTGTCCCGGACAAGGTCGTCGGCGACCTTACCGCGCAGCTGTCGGCGTGCTACGTCGCCGAGAAGCAGTTCCTCGAACTGGTCGAGCGCTACGGCATCGAGACGGTGGTGTTCTTCATGCAGGAGATCAACATCTACGCCGAGCGCGTGACGCGCGCGGCGATCGCGAATCTGCCCGACGGCGAATGGAGTTTCGAGGACTGGATCGACGACGACGGGGTCGACCGCGACAAGCCGATCCGCCTGTTCTGCACGGTGCGCAAGCACGGCGACGAGATGGTCGTCGACTACACCGGGTCGAGCCCGCAGGTGCGCGGCGCCATCAACTCGACCTACAGCTACAGCTGCGGCTCGGCGTGGACGGCGGTGCGCGCGATCCTGCCGCAGGACATCCCCAACGCCGACGGTGCATCGCGCCCGATCAAGATCATCGCCCCGCCCGGCACGATCGCCAACGTGATCATGCCCGGTGCCTGCGCCGCGCGCGCGATGACCGGTTTCCGGATGACCGACTGCACGTTCGGCGCGCTGTCGCAGATGCTGCCCGAGATGGCGCCGGCGGCGACCGACGGTGGCAACACCAACGTGTCGATCGGCGGCTATTACCCGAACCGCAAGCCGTTCATCTACGTCGACTTCACCTGCGGCTCGTGGGGCGGTCGGCCGTTCGACGATGGTCATGATGGGCTGTCGCACATCAAGGGCAACATGGCTTCGCATCCGGTCGAGGTGATCGAGGCCGAGTATCCGATCCAGTTCCTTGCCTACGAGTTCGTGGCCAACAAGTGCGGACCGGGCAAGTATCGCGGCGGCGCGCCGTACAAGCGCGACTACGTGTTCCTAGAAGAAGAGGCAGTGCTGTCGGTGCGCGCCGATCGCCGGCGCTTCGCCCCGTTCGGACTGTGTGGAGGGCTGCCGGGTACGCGTTCGGAAAACTATCTCAATGTCGATACCGATCAGGCGCAGGTGCTGCCCGGCAAGTTCTCGATGTCGATCAAACGCGGCGATCATTTCCGCCATGTGCTCGCCGGCGGTGGTGGCTGGGGCGACCCGCTGGAGCGTGACGTGCAGAAGGTGGTCAAGGACGTACGCAACGAACTCGTGTCGGCCGAACTCGCACGTTCGCAGTACGGGGTCGTGGTGATCATGCCGGGCACGCGTGCGAGCGACTGGCATGTCGACGAGCAGGCGACGCATGCGCTGCGCGAGTCGATGCGTGCGGCGCGCGGCCCGGGACCGCTGCCGCTCGCGACGCACGGCTGGCCCGACGACTTCGACGGTACTGACGTGCGTGCGCTCGAAGCGCAGGCACGCGCGGACGCATTGCGATGAGCGAAGCCGTGACGACCGCTGCTGCCGGCAGCCGCGGCACGAGCTATCGGGTAGGCGTCGATATCGGTGGCACCTTCACCGATATCGTGTTCATGGCCGCCGACGGCCGGTTGCTGACCAAGAAGATCTCGTCGAGCGTCGCCAACTATGCGCACGCGATCGTCGAGGGCCTGCGCGAACTCTTCGCCGAGCACGGCATCGTCGGGCCCGACGTGGAGGTGCTGCGGCATGGCACGACGGTCGGCTCGAATGCGATCCTCGAACACAAGGGCGCGCTGACCGGGCTCATATGCAGCGAAGGCTTCCGCGACATCATCGAGATCCGCAACCTGCGTCGCCCGCATCTGTACAACATCGTCTGGAACAAGCCGCTGCCGCTGGTGGAACGCTATCTGCGCCTGCCGGTGCGCGAGCGGATCAATGCCCGCGGCGAGATCGAGGTGCCGCTCGACCTGGCCGAGGTCGAGCGCGTGGTCGACCGCTTGCTCGACGAGCGGGTCGAGGCGATCGCAGTGTGTCTGAAGGGCTCGTACCTGAACCCGGTGCACGAGTTCGCGATCAAGCAGGTGATCGAGGCGCGCGCGCCGGGGCTGCCGTGCTGCATCAGCTACGAAGTGCTGCCCGAGATCAAGGAGTACGAGCGCACCTCGACGACGGTGGTCAATGCGTACATCCTGCCGATCGTCAAACGCTATCTCGAAACCTTGCGCGCGAGCCTCGATGCCTCGAACGTGAACGCGCAGATGCTGCTGATGCAATCGAACGGCGGGCTGATCACCGACGCCGAAGCCGCGCGGATGCCGGTCAACATCGTCGAGTCGGGTCCGGCGGGCGGGGTGGTCGGCGCGCAGGCGCTCGCGAAGAAGCTCGGGCTCACCCAGATCGTCACCTTCGACATGGGCGGCACCACGGCGAAGGCATCGATCGTCGAGGACGGCGAAGTGTCGCGCGCGACCGAATACAGCGTCGGTGGCGGCATCATGATCGGCTCGCGCCTGCTGACCGGTTCGGGCTATCTGCTGCGCGTACCGGCGATCGATCTGGCCGAGGTCGGCGCGGGCGGCGGCTCGATCGTGCGCGTCGACGCCGGAGGTGCGGTGCGCGTCGGTCCGGACAGTGCCGGCGCCGATCCCGGCCCGGTGTGCTACGGCAAGGGCGGCACCGAGCCGACGATCACCGACTGCAACGTGGTGCTCGGCTACATCAACCCCGAGCACCTGGTGCAGGGCGAGCTCGCGCTCGATGCGTCGAAGAGCCGCGCGGCGGTCGCGGAAAGGGTCGCGGCGGTGCGCGCGTGGGCACCCCAGCCCGCAGCGGGCGCGGGGGGCAAAATAGCCCGCGCGTACCAGATGCGCGCGAGGCGCGCGGGGGCGGGCGCGGGGGGAAGCGCGTG
>JACMMK010000455.1 GCA_014379045.1 Burkholderiales bacterium | reverse complement strand
GATGCTGGCGAGCGCATCGGCATAGCGGGCGAGCGCGGCACTCGAGTGCTCGGGGACCTGCCACGCCTTGCGCAGTTCGGCGGCGCGTTCGACCTGCCCCGCACCGTCGAGTTCGGCGGCGACGCCCGCGCCGCTCGCCGCCACGGCTGAACTCAGTTGTGCGCTAGCGTCTGCCAGCTTGCGCGCGTCGGGCAGCGTGCCGCATCCGCACAAGGTCAGCACCACCGACAGAACTACCAGCGTGCCGCCGTGCGTTGCGTGGGCGCCCCGGCGCGCGCCGCGAGCCCGAAGGAAGACTGCGGCATCGCAGGCCGCGGGGCGCCCGGCGTTCAAGATGCTCAGCTTCATTGGTCCTCCTCGCTCGACGCGCCTGCCACGTGGGTGCGGGCCTTCCCGATCACCGGTCAGAGCAGCATAATCCACCTGCCCCGGATTTTCACCGGTTGATGTGCGCGCGCAACCCGCGCCGGGTGGACACGTATCAACTGCAACTGCAACTGCAACTGCAACTGCAACTGCAACTGCAACTGCAACTGCAACTGCAACTGCAACAAGGGCCGATCGACCTGCATTCGATCGAGCGTTCCGATCCATAGCGGTCGATCCTGAACCGACACAACACCACTGGCGAGGGGAGAGAACGAGATGACGCTGACCGAGCTCGCATCGAGCGAACGGACGATCTCACTCGCGTTGATCGGTGCCGACAAGGCACTCGCGCGCGATGTGCAACAGCGGTTGAGCGTGCTCGGACTGCTCGACCCGCCGGTCGACGGCGACTTCGGTCCCGCGTCGTTGTGGGCAGTCTCGCAGTTTCTGCGCAAGGCGGGCATGCCGGGCAAGACGCAGATCGATCGTGAGGCGGCACGCCTGCTGCTGGGGCGTCAGGCCGAAGCGCTGTTCCCGCTGGCGATTCCCGATACCTTCGCGGGGCGGATCGTGCGTGCGATGCAGAAGGAAGGACACTGGCTGTCACGGCACCCCGACTGCGTCAACGTGGTCTACCTGGAAGGCATCGACGCGGACGGTACACCGAATGCCGATGCGCCCAACGTGTTCAACGACCTGCGCGTGGTGTTGCGGGTGAACCGGGCCGGCAACCCCGACATCATCGACGCGTGGGAAGCCACCAGTGAACCCGGCCGCTTCTTCACGCTGGTGCAGAAGCTCGATCCCAACGGTGCCGCGCGGATCGCTTTCGGACAGTACAAGGCGTGGTCGGTCGGCACGCATATGTCCGGCCGCCCGAGTGCGCACGAGGCGCTGGTGCAGACCAAGTCGATCACCGTGCATCGCGATTTCAATCAGGATTTCGACCGCGTCGGGGACAAGACGTTCGACGGCATGTTCGGCGTCAATCAGCATTGGGGTTTCGATCTGCCCAAGTCGGACATCGGCCGCGCCAGCGCCGGCTGCCTGGTGGGACGCACCCGCGTCGGGCACCGCGCGTTCATGGCGATCGTGAAAACCGATCCGCGTTTCGTCGCGAACAACAGTTACCGGTTCATCACCACGGTGATGCCTGCTGCCGCGGTGCAATGAACGACGTCGCGCAAGGTCGCAGACCGGTGCGCGCGACGCGCTCGTTCGGGTGCCGGGTGCTGGCGCCGCTGTGGGTGAGTGGTTCGCTGTTGCTGGTCGGCGCGACGCCTCCCGGTTTCGCGCAGGGCGGGGCCGGGGGCGATGAGCGCAACTGGCCGACGCGTACGGTGCGCATCATCTCGCCCTTCACCCCGGGCAGCGCGGGCGACCTGGTCGCGCGCGTGATCCAGCCCAACCTGGCCGAAGCCCTGCGCCAGTCGGTCGTCGTCGACAACCGTCCCGGGGCCGGTGGCAACATCGCCGCAGCGATCGCCGCCAAGAGCAACCCCGACGGCTACACGGTGCTGATGGCGACCACCGGCACGCACGCGATCAACGCCGGGTTGTACGCGAAGCTGCCGTACGATCCGATTCGCGACTTCGCCCCGATCGCAATGGTCGCGACCAGTCCCAACGTGCTGGTCGTCGCGCCGGCGATCCCGGTGTCCTCGGTGAAGGAACTGATCGCGCTCGCGCGTGCGAAGCCGGGTGAACTGAACTTCGGTTCGTCGGGCAGCGGCACGACCGTGCACCTCTCGGGCGAACTGTTCAACACCGTGGTAGGCCTCAAGACCGTGCACGTGCCGTACAAGGGCGCGGTCGAGGCGTTGAGCGATCTGCTGGCCGGGCGCCTGCAGTTCATGTTCGCAAGCCTGTCGTCCGCGTTGCCTCAGGTGCGCGCCGGAAAGCTGCGCGCGCTCGCTGTCACCAGCGCGCAGCGACAACCCACACTGCCCGATGTTCCGACGGTGATCGAAGCAGGGGTACCGGGTTTCGACGTGGTGGTCTGGTACGCGCTGGTGGCACCGGCGGGGACCCCGCGGGGCGTGATCGAACGGTTGAACCGCGCCACCCTCGGTGCGCTCGGCGCCGCCGATCTTAAAGAGCGGATGAGCGCGGCAGGCTTCGATCCCGCGGCTGCCTCCACCCCCGATCAATTGCAGGCGTATATCCGCACTGAACTGGCGAAGTGGGTGAGTGTGGTCAAGTCGTCCGGAGCGCGCGCGGACTGAGCGCTTCGGTAGACTCGGTCGATCCAGAATGCGGAGTCGGACCACGATGGTCGGCAATACGTTCATGCGCGGCGCATTGGTGCGGCTGTTGGGGTCGGCGGCTTTCGTGCTCGGCGTTGCCGGGTGCCCGGGATTCGCGTTGGCGGCGTCGAGTGCCGCGTGTCCGGCGCTGCTCGATCATGTGTTCCCCGACCTGCTCACCGGCAAGCCGACGTCGTTGTGCCAGCATCGGGGCGATGTCGTGATGGTTGTCAATACCGCCAGCCAGTGCGGTTTCACGCCGCAATACGCGCAGCTCGAAGCGGTTCATCGCAAGCTTTCCGGGCGCGGACTCAGGATCGTCGGCTTTCCTTCCAACGACTTCGGCCAGCAGGAAACGGGCACCAGCAAGGACATCGCCGACTTCTGCAAGCTCAATTTCGGCGTGTCGTTCACGATGTTCGAGCGCACCGAGGTGAGCGGACGCAAAGCGAACCCTTTCTATGCCCAGCTTGCCCAGCGCTCAGGCGTGCGGCCAGGATGGAATTTCCACAAATACCTGATCGACCGCGCGGGCACTCGCGTCCAGAGTTTCGATTCTGCGGTCGCCCCGGACGATCCAAAACTGCTGCGCGAAATCGAGCGGCTGCTGGCGGAAACGCGCAGGTGATGGCGCGGGTCACGGTCTGGCGCTGCGCGCCCGAGTGATCGGGCGGTGGCACGCGAAACCAGTTGAACCGCTGAGGAGCGCGGGCTACGCTCGACGGCTCTGTGTGGACTTTGCAAAGCAGTGTCCCCGACCCCGACCAACATCCCACGCCGACACATGCACGGCGCGTGTCTCAGGAGCCCATGATGGACATCGTCACCGCCCCGGTCTACCCCGACCTGTCCCTGTTCATCGACGGAATCTTCATTGCTGCCGACGGACGCGTCCAGCAGGACGTGCTGAACCCGGCGACCGGCGCCGTGATCGGCAAGCTGCCGCACGCCTCGCGCGAGGACCTCGACGCTGCGCTGGCTGCCGCGGATCGGGCGTTCAAGACCTGGCACCGGAGTTCGCCGGTCGAGCGTTCGAAGATATTGCGGCGCGCCGCTGACCTGTTCCGCGAACGTGCGCCGGAGATCGCCCGCGGCATCACGCTCGACATGGGCAAGCCGTATGCCGAGGCACTCGCCGAAGTCATGGGTGGGGCCGAGCATGCCGAGTGGCACGCCGAGGAGTGCCGGCGCATCTACGGGCGGGTGATTCCGCCGCGCATCGACGGCGTGCGGCAGCTGGTGCTGCGCGAGCCGATCGGTGTGTGTGCGGCGTTCACGCCCTGGAATTTTCCGTTCAACCAGGCGATCCGCAAGGTAGTCGCGGCGATCGGGGCAGGCTGTACGCTCGTGCTGAAGGGTCCGGAAGACGCGCCCAGCGCCGTCGTCGCAATCGCCCGGGTATTCGCCGATGCCGGCCTGCCCGCGGGCTGTTTGAATCTCGTCTGGGGCGTGCCGGCCGAGGTATCCGACTACCTGATCCGCTCACCGGTCGTGCGCAAGATTTCGTTCACCGGCTCGGTCCCGGTCGGCAAGCAGCTCGCCGCGCTCGCCGGCTCCCTGATGAAACGGTGCACGATGGAACTCGGCGGCCATTCCCCTGCCATCGTGTTCGACGATGCCGATATCGATCGGGCCGCCGAACTCCTCGCGAACATGAAGTATCGCAACGCCGGGCAGGTCTGCGTATCGCCGTCGCGGATGTATGTGCAGGAGCAGGCCTATGATCGGTTCCTGGACAAGTTTGCGCAGGTTGCCAGCGGGCTCAAGGTCGGCAGCGGACTCGACAAGGACACTCGAATGGGTCCGCTCGCGCACCAGAAGCGCGTGCCGACGATGGAGAGTTTCATCGATGATGCCGACCAGCGCGGCGGCAAGGTCGTGGTCGGCGGTGCCAGGATCGAAGGCGACGGCAACTTCTTTGCGCCGACGGTGATCACCGACGTGCCCGACGACTCCAGGCTGATGACGCAGGAACCGTTCGGTCCGATCGCGCCGATCGTCCGGTTCAAGGATTTCGATGAAGTCGTGCGCCGCGCCAACAGTCTGCCCTACGGCCTCGCCTCCTACGCATTCACCCGCTCGTCGCGCAACGCGACGGCCATCGCCAACGCCATCGAGGCCGGGATGGTCAACATCAATCACTTCGGCATCGCGCTGTCCGAGACGCCGTTCGGGGGCGTGAAGGACAGCGGCTACGGCAGCGAGGGGGGCACCGAGACCTTCGACGGCTATCTGGTCACCAAGTTCGTGACGCAGTTGAACTGAACGCCGAACCGTGTGCTGCGCGCAGGTCGATCGGCGTTCCGGCGCATGGTTCGAAGCGTGGCGTGGCGGGGGCACGTTGAACATCGCCGTACTCGATGACTTTCTCGGCGTCGTGCCCTCGCTCGCTGCATTCGCGCGGATTGCCGATCGCAGCGTCACCGTGTTCCGCGACCCGCTCACTGACGTCGATGCGCTCGCCGACCGTCTGGCGCCCTTCGACGCGTTGGTGCTGTCGCGCGAACGCACCCCGATCACCGCGCGCCTGCTCGATCGACTGCCCAACCTGCGCATCGTCAGTCAAACCGGGGTGATCCCGCATATCGACGTCGCCGCCTGTACCGCGCGGGGCGTCGTGGTCTGCACCAGTCGTACCGGGCCTTCGTACACCACTGCCGAACTCACCTGGGCGCTGATCCTGGCCTCGATGCGGTTCATCCCGCAGGAAGCCGCTGCGCTGCGCGAAGGCCGATGGCAGACCCGTTTCGGACGCGGTCTGCGCGGCCTGACGCTCGGCGTGTTCGGGTACGGCTGGATCGGCGCGCTGGTCGCATCGTACGGACGCGCCTTCGACATGCGGGTGCTGGTATGGGGACGCGCTGGCAGCATCGAGCGCGCGCACGACGACGGGTACCGCACAGCAGAGAGCGCGCAGGCGTTCTTCGCCGAGGCCGACATCGTGACGGTACACCTGCGGATGCTGCCGGAGACCCGCGGCATCGTCAGCGCTGCCGATCTCGCGCGGATGAAGCCCGATTCGCTGTTCGTCAACACGAGCCGTGCCGCGTTGGTGGAGAACGGCGCGCTGCTGGCTGCGCTGCAGGCGGGTCGACCTGGCTATGCCGCACTGGATGTTTTCGACGAGGAACCCGTCACCGGCGCGCATGATCCGCTGGTGACGATGGACAACGTGATCTGCTCTCCACACGTGGGCTATGTGACGCGCGATCGTTTCGAAACGATGTTCGAGAGCGCGTTCGACCAGATTCTCGCATTCGAGCGTGGTGCGCCGATCAATGTCGTGAATCCGGAAGTGCTGCGAACGGGGCAACGCGACTGACGCGCGGCCGGCGCCTGGGGTCGCGCAAGCGCGTTGTTATCATCGGTTCAAGGGTTCGAGGCGAGCGCCTGGCGGACTGACATCGCTGTTGGCGTCGCGTTCGGTGCAAAGCGAAAGAGGGAGATTTTCGATGAGCATGGTGCAGGAGTTCAAGGACTTCGCAGTCAAAGGCAACGTGATGGATCTCGCCGTCGGCGTGATCATCGGCGCCGCGTTCGGCAAGATCGTCGAATCGGCCGTGAACGATCTGATCATGCCGGTCATCGGACGGATCTTCGGCGGCGTCGACTTCTCGAACCTGTTCATCGTCCTTAGAGAAGTGCCGCCCGGGGTTGCGGCCAACCTGGACGACCTCAGGTCGGCCGGGGTGCCGGTGTTCGCCTACGGCAGTTTCATCACGGTGCTGATCAACTTCCTGATACTCGCGTTCATCATCTTCCTGCTCGTCAAGTGGATCAACAACCTGAGGGCCGAAACGCCCGTGCCGGTGACACCGGTCGACGCCGAAGAGGTCCGGCTGCTGCGCGAAATCCGCGACGCGCTGAACCGCTAGTTGCCGCCTCTGCCCGGTTCGGGACGTGCGTGCCTCGGCGCATGCCGCTCAGGCGAACGGGGAGGGCGCG
>JACMMK010000454.1 GCA_014379045.1 Burkholderiales bacterium | reverse complement strand
GCGGGGGTCGCCGCGCCGTCGACGCATCGCGAGCGCGCCCGGTCCGATGTTTCGCGCGCTGGACGCGCACGCAGCGGCTGCGTCTTGCGGGTGGCGTACGTAAGCGATCGCGCCACGGTGTCGCGGTCAGATCGGTTCGACGACGATGCCTGCCTTGCGCACGACCTCGGTCCAGCGCGCGCGATCGCGTCGCACCAGTGCGGCGAGTTCCTCCGGTGTGCCGCTGGCGAGTTCGATCCCCTGCGCAGCGAACTGCGCGCGCGCGTCCGGCGACTCGACGAACCGGCGCACCTCACGATTCAAGCGGGCGACGACGTCCTGGGCCGTACCGCGGCGCGTGACCAGCGAGAACCAGGTCGCGGCTGCGTAGCCCTTGTAGCCCAGCTCGGCGAGAGTCGGCACGTCGGGCAGGATCGACAGCCGCTTCGGCGAGGTCACCGCCAACGCGCGCAGCTTGGCGGTCTTGAGAAACGGCATCGCGGTGATCGGTGTGTCGAACTTGATCGGGACCTGACCCGAGATCAGGTCGGGCAGGCCCGCCGAGCCGCCCTTGTAGGCGATGTGCTGCATCCGGATGCCGGCCATCGACATGAAGAGTTCGGCCGCGACATGCGTGATGTTGCCGTTTCCGGAAGACTGATAGTTGAGTTTCTCCGGGTTCGCGCGCGCGTGATCGACCAGCTCCTTGACCGACCTGACCGGCAGCGACGGATGCACGACGAGCACCAGCGGCGATTCGCCGACGAGCGCGATCGGCGCGAGGTCGCGCTCGACGTCGTACGGCAGCTTCGGATAGAAGATCGGGTTCATCACCATGCCGTTGAAGCCGCCCATCAACAGCGTATAGCCATCGGCGCCCGCGCGCGCCTGCAATTCGAACGCGATGATCGTGTTCGCGCCGGGGCGATTGTCGAACACGACGGTCTGCGCGACACCTTCGGAGATTCGCGCACCTACCGCACGCGCGAGCAGATCGGTCGATCCGCCCGGCGTGAACGGGATGATCATGCGGATCGGCTTCGCCGGCCACGCCTGTGCGAGCGCCACGGAGGCGCCGAACGCCGTGCAGGCGACGACTGCGCCCATTCGTATCGACCGTAAGGACATTGCGGACCTCATTCGAATCCCGGAGGTGGCGTGAACGCGTGATACGCGCGTTCGATCAGTTGCGCGAGACGGATCGTCGACAGGTCCGCATAGCGCGGCCCGATGATCTGCACGCTGGTCGGCAGGCCCTGCGCGGTGAGGGCGATCGGTGCCTGCGTGGCCGGCAGACCGCCCAGACTGGCGAACCCCATCCAGAAGATCTGCAACACATCGGGCATCGGCACGCCATCGACGTCGATCATCCGCTCCCAGCGCCGCCCCTGTTGATTCTGCGGGTAGGCCACGGTCGCCGCGCCGGGGCAGAGCAGAAAATCGACGTCGCGAAAGAAGTCGTTCCATCGCAAGCGAATGCGGCTGCGTTCGTTCTCGAGCAACACCCATTCGCGATGGGTGAGCGTGTTGCCACGCAACTGGTCGGCGGCATAGCTGAAGTCGTCGGGAGCGAGCGCGGCGCGCTCCTCGAGCGCGCGGGCAAAGCCCGCGTCGTCGAACGCACGCATCGACGTGGCAGCGCGCCGCAGCCGAAGGTACAGCCGGTCGTGCTCGGCCGCGTCGAAAGGCAGTACCGCGGGCAGCACGACCTTCGCGCCCTGGCGTGCGATGAAGCGAGCGAGCTTCTCGATCTCGTCGGAGACCGCATGCGCGACGCGGGTCGCCGGATGCGTCGGCAGCACGGCGATCCGCAGGCCCTTGAACGTCGTGAATACGGGCTTCGGCAGTCGTAGCTGATACGCGCTTGCGTCTTGACCGGCGGGGCCCGCGGTGGCAGAGAGCGCGAGCACGAGATCGCCGGGCGAACGCGCGAGCGGACCCACGACCGAGATCTCGGGCGCCGACCAGTTACCGGGCAGCGCGTGGCCCGCGCCGGGAACGATCGCATACGTCGTCTTGTGACCATACACGCCGCACAGATGCGCCGGTCCGCGGATCGAGCCACCGATGTCCGACCCGTATTCGAGCGCGCTGATGCCGGCGGCCAATGCCGACGCGGCACCGCCGGACGAGCCCCCGGGTGTCAGGCCTTCACCCCAGGGACTGTGCGTGGTGCCGTACACGGGGTTGAACGTCTGCCAGTCGGCGAGCAGCACCGGCACATTGCTCTTGCCCCAGATCACTGCGCCGGCGGCGCGCAGGCGTTCGACCACGAGCGCGTCGCGCTGCGCGATGTTGCTTCGATGTGCGTCCAGACCCCAGGTCGTCGGCAGCCCCGCGATATCGAAGGATTCCTTGACCGTCATCGGCACGCCGGCGAGCGGGCCCAATCGATCGCCGCGTGCACGCGCGCGGTCGATCGCCCGTGCGCGTTTGCGCGCGGCCGGGATATCGGTCACGACGATCGCGTTCAGGCGCGGATGCAATCGTTCGTGTCGTTCGAGGTGGAACTCGAGCGCGTCGCGTGCCGAGAGACTGCCGCGCGCGATCCGGCGGGCGAGCGATGCGGCAGAAAGGAAGGTGAGCGCGTTCATGGCGCCCAGTGTAATGAGGTCGGCATGGTACTGAAGCGGTCGGCGGAAGATTCAGCGCGTCCGGACCCAAAGCCGGGCGCGCGCCGCGCGCCGCGGGCGCGAACACCGCGCAGGACTGGTCCGAATGGACTAATGGCGGTGAACGCCGCCCTTTGCAATGGAAATCGATCCGTGTCTAATGCCCCGAACCCTGCCGTGGCGCCGTCTGCGACGGTGCCTGAAGCAATGGATACGAGGAGTGTTTCGATGATGAAGAAGATTCTGTTGGGTCTGTCGTGCTTGCTCGTGTCGATCAGCGGGCAGGCGACCGCTGCGCCGTTCGTCGAGCAGATCAACACCGGCCCGGGTTTCGCGACACCGTTTCCCGGATGCTGCATCTGGTCACCGAACACGATCGGCTGGTACTGGTCGCCGACCCCGGCCTTCAACGCGAACATCAGCAACGGGCAGACGGTGTACCTCAGCAACGTGCAGACGCAACTGGCCGACCTGCTGAACGGTATCAACAACGACTTCACGATGACGGTCAGCGTGTTCACCGACCGTCCCGCGGCCGGGGGCTCCCTGATCGACAGCTTCTCGTTCAACGCGTTCGGCGTGAACATTCCGCAGGGTGGATTCCGGGGCACCGGATTTGCCACGCCGGTTGCGCTGGTCGCGGGTACCCCGTACTTCTTCGGCTTCTCGGGGTGGGGCGCAGTCGCTGGCCCCGGTACCGGCGGTGGCAGCAACTGGACGCTCGATTCGAACACCGGACTCGCAGCCGCGGGCGCGCGCTCGCTCGGGGTCGGCTACACGGGGGCAACCTGGGAGACTGTCCTCGGCAGCGACGATACCTCTCCGACGTCGACGCCGACGATCCGCTTCCTGTACGACACCGACGCACCGGGTACGCCAGGTGGGCCGGCGGCAGCCGTCGTGCCGCTGCCGGGCGCGTTGCCGCTGATGCTCTCCGCGCTCGGTCTGTTCACGCTTTGCGCGGGCCGCCGTCGCCGCGCCTGAGCGGCGGGTCTGCCTGATCAACGGCCGGGCGCACCTTGCCGGTACCAGTCGGCGATGATCGCCCGCTCGTCGTCGGTGATGCCGGTCAGGTTGCCCGGAGGCATCACCTTCGCGAGCACCGCCTGCTGGTGGATCTTCTGCGCGAGCAGACCGATGCGTTCGGCCGTGTCGAGCATGATCCCGCCGGGCGGTTGCACGAAGCCGGGTTGGGTGGGCGTCGCGGCATGACACGACTGGCAGCGTAACGCGACCACGCGCTCGACATCGGAGAACGAAGTGGGCCCGCCGGCGCCGTCGGGCACGCGCGGCATGACCAGCACGGCCAACGCCAGCACCATCGCGACCGCAGCCGCCGGCAACCAGCGGATCGTGTGCCCTGCATTGCGGCGATTGAAGTAATGGCGCACCACGCCACCGATCGCGAACACTGCCACGAGTACTGCCCACGCATGCGGATGGCCGTAGGTCATCGGGTAGTGTCCGCAGAGCATGATGAACACGACCGGCAGCGTCACGTAGTTGTTGTGGATCGAACGCTGCTTGCCCCAGCGGCCGTACTTGGGATCGGGCGTGCGACCCGCGCGCATGGCCTCGACCATCCTGCGCTGTCCGGGGATGATCACCATCGCGACGTTCGCGACCATGATCGTGCCGACCATCACGCCCACCTGGAGGTACGCGCCGCGTCCGCCGAACAGTTGCGCGCACCCCCAGGCAGCGAGTGCGATCAGCGCGAACCCGACCGCGGCGAGCGCGCCGTCGTGATCGCCCAGCGGCGAGCGGCACAGCAGGTCGTAGGTCAGCCAGCCTGCGACGATCAGGCCGAGGCTCGCCAGTATCGCCGTCGACGGTGCGATGTCGGCGACCGACCGGTCGATCAGCATCGACTCCGCATGCACGTAGTAGACGACGACGAATAGCGCAAAGCCGCTGAGCCACGTCCAGTACGCCTCCCACTTGAACCAATGCAGGTGCTCCGGCAGGCGTTCGGGCGCGACCACGTACTTCTGCTTGTGATAGAAGCCACCGCCGTGGATCGACCAGTTCTCGCCCAGCACGCCTTTCTTCGGCGGGTTGGGCGGCTCGAGGGAGTTGTCGAGCGCGACGAAGTAGAACGACGCGCCGATCCACACGATGCCAGCGATCACATGCAGCCAACGCAGCAGCAGGCTGATCCAGTCGAGGAGATACGCTTCCATGAGCCCAGGCGACGTTGCGGTGCCGCAATGGTACTACCCCGCATCGGCACGGCGCGCGGCAATGTGTGCACGCGCGTGCTGGGCTTTGCGGTACGCTCGTCGACATAACAACGAAGACAAACGTCTACGATTCCCCCGGAGGAGTTCGATGAATCTCGGTCGCGTCACGCTCGCTGCAGCGCTGTCTGTCTTCGCCGTGCTTTCGGCGCAGGCCCAATCGTGGCCGACCCGGCCGATCCGCCTGCTGGTGCCGTTCGTTGCCGGGGGGTCGTCGGACATCGTCGCGCGCTCGGTGGCTGTGCGTCTGCAGGAATCCCTGGGCCAGACCGTGATCGTCGACAACCGCCCGGGTGCCAACGGGGCGATCGCCGGGCAACTGCTGGCGAAGGCGAGTCCCGACGGCTACACGTTCATGGTGGGCTCGATCGGCGTGTTCGCGATCAACGTCGCACTGTTCAAGGATCTGCCGTACGACCCGCTGCGCGACTACGACCTGCTGACGGTCGCGGTGCGCACGCCGAACGTGCTGGTGGCGAGCCAGAAGGTCGCGGCGTCGAACGTGAAGGACCTGGTCGGGCTACTGCAGAAGAACCCGGGCAAGATCACGTTCGTCTCGTCGGGCACCGGCTCGTCCGATCATCTGTCGGCCGAACTGTTCTGGCAGCGCACCAGCACGACCGGCATCCATGTGCCGTACAAGGGCGGCGCGGCGGCGATGGCCGACATGATCGGCGGTCAGGTCGACGTGTCGTTCCAGAACCTCGGCGCGGCGGCCGGGCATATCAAGGGGGGCCGGCTGCGCGCGCTCGCGATCACCGGCGACAAGCGCGCGCCGCAGTTCCCCGACGTGCCGACGATGGTCGAGCTCGGGTTCTCCGGGTTCGAAGTGTATTCGTGGCAGGCGTTCGCCGCGCCGCGTGGACTGCCGAAGGAGATCCGGAGCAAGCTCGAGGGCGCGGTGATCGCCGCGCTGAAGTCGCCGCAGCTGCGCCAGAGCATGGACGAGCTCGGCTTCGATGTCGTCGCCAACACCGGCGCGCAGTTCGAGACCTTCCTCAAGCAGGAGATCACGCGCTGGCGGCAGGTGGTGCAGACGGCGAACATCAAGGCCGATTGACGCCACAGTCGACACCGCTCAGAAGAAACGCCTACGAACGTCGATGTACCGAGCGCAGCGGCGCCCGCGCAGAACGAGGTTCGACCGGAGACCGCGATGACCCACCCGAAAGCGCAAGCAAACCCCCTGATGGCGTCGCACTTCCTTCAAGGTCGCCGTCACCTGCTCGCAGGCAGCGCCAGTGCAGTGGCTGCGGCGGCATTGGGCACCTGGACCCGGCCTGCAGCGGCGCAGGTCAAGCCTCTGCCCGCGTATGTGTCCTGGAAGGACGCGAACAGCCTCATCGTGCACAGCTCGAGCACGCTCGAGACACGACGCAGCGCATTCGGCACCAGCCTCATCACGCCCGCCGAACAGCTCTACATCCGCAACAACCTGCCACCCCCGGACGCCTCGATCGTCGCCGACCGTGACGCGTGGGAGCTGTCGGTCGAGGGGGTCAGAAATCCCCGTCGCTTCGCGCTGCGCGAACTGAAGAGCATGGGTCTCGAAACGGTGGCGATGGTGTTGCAGTGTTCGGGCAATGGTCGCGGCTTCTTTCCGGGCAAGCCGAGCGGCACGCCCTGGACGGTCGGTGCGGCGGGCTGCGTGTTCTGGAGCGGCGTACCGGTACGTGCAGTGATCGAGGACCGGGGCGGCCTGGCTGCGGGCATCCGCCACATGACCGGGACGGGGGGCGAACGCCTGCCCGAGGGGCTCGACCCGAAGAGCCTCATCGTCGAGCGTTCGGTGCCGATCGAAGCGATGACCGATGCGCTGCTTGCGTGGGAGATGAACGGTGTGCCGATCTCGCTCGCGCATGGCGGACCCTTGCGTCTGATCGTGCCCGGGTACACCGGCGTGAACAACATCAAGTACATCAGGCGGCTCGCGTTCACGACCGCCGAGACCGACGCCAGGATCATGTCGCACGGCTATCGCATCTCACCGCCCGGCACCCAGGGCGATCCCGCGCAGCCGTCGGTGCAGGAGATGAGCGTCAAGTCATGGATCAACGCGCCCAGCCCGGACAGCGCGGCGCCGACGGCCGGCATGGTGCAGATACATGGCGTCGCCTTCGGCGGTCTCAGCGCCGTGAGGCGGGTCGAAGTATCGGTCGACGGCGGCAAGACCTGGCGCGAGTCGCGCTTCGTCGGCCCCGACCTCGGCAAGTATGCGTGGCGCCAGTTCGTGTTCGCGGCGCGACTGCCGGCAGGCAGTCACCGACTCGCGAGTCGCGCGACCGACATGGCCGGCAACGTTCAGCCTGAGCATCGTCTCGAAAACGTCAGCGGGTACAACAACACGAGCTGGGCCGATCATGCGGTCACGGTAACGGTGAGCTGACCGTCGTTCACGTCGTGCCCAACGAGCCTCGGCGGTCGGACCTGGCCCGCATACTACGCCGTGGCGGCACCGATCGTGGCGACCGTCGATTCGCCCGGGGCGCTCCACGCTTTCAGGTTGTCCCGATCCTGCTGCTGCCTGCGCTGGTTCGCGCCGTCGGATCGAGGGGCGCTGCGCTGGTCCTGGCACTCGGCATGATGGCGCCCGTCCATGCCGCCGACGACGCCAGCGGCCTCGCGCTCGGCCGCAAGTTGTTCAAGGGCGGCGCGATTCCGGCGTGTACGCTGTGCCACACGCTCAAGGACGCGGACAGCACCGGCGTGATCGGGCCGGTGCTCGATGAGCTGAAGCCCGACGCGCAGCGCGTCGCGACCGCCCTGCGCAATGGCGTCGGCAACATGCCTTCCTACAAGGCGACGCTGTCGGACGACGACATCCGTGCGCTTGCACGGTACGTGTCCAAGGTCAGCGGCGCGATGCAGGGCGCCGCCCGGTGATCAATCCCGGTCGTCGACGCGGAGCGCCGTGGCGTCGCGCACCGTCTGGAACGCGGGGGTTAGGTCATGTGCGGGGCGCTGCCGACGCCCGCGGTACCGAACGAGATCTTTCCGGGCTGTGACCGGGCGAGCGCCATCAGTTCCTTCAACGTGTTCGACCGTGCATCCACCCACGCAACCGAAGCACTAACCGGCGAAGAAATCCCTCACCTTGTCGAGCCACCCCTTCGCCTGCGGGTTGTGCAGCGACGGATCCTCGCTCGTGATCGACTCGAACTCCTCCAGGAGTTCACGCTGCCGCGCGGTGAGGTTCACCGGGGTCTCGACGTACACATGACACAACAGGTCGCCGTATCCGGCGCCGCGCACCTGCTTGATCCCCTTGCCGCGCAGGCGGAACACCTTGCCCGTCTGTGTCTCGGCGGGAATGCGGATCTTCGCCTGGCCGTCCAGCGTGGGAATCTCGATCTCGCCGCCCAGTGCCGCGGTGGCGATGCTGACCGGCATGTCGCAGTGAAGATCGGTCTGCTCGCGCTTGAAGATCGAGTGCGGCTTGATATGCATCACGACATACAGGTCGCCCGACGGGCCACCGTTCGCACCCGCTTCGCCTTCGCCCGACAGCCGTATCCGGTCGCCGTCGTCGACCCCGGCCGGGATCTTCACCGACAGGGTCTTCTGTTTCTTGACCGCGCCCGCGCCGTTGCACTCGGTACACGGGGTCGGCACGATCTTCCCGGTGCCATGGCAACGCGGGCAGGTCTGCTGGATCGAGAAGAAGCCCTGCTGCATTCGCACCTGGCCGTGGCCGTCGCAGGTGGGGCAGGACACCGGCTTGGTCCCGGGCTTCGCGCCGCTGCCGTCGCAGACCTCGCACTTCGACTGGGTCGGGATGCGGATCTGGGTGTCGGTGCCGCGCGCCGCCTCTTCGAGCGAGATCTCGAGGTTGTAGCGCAGATCGGCGCCCCGGTAGACGCCGTTGCGACCGCGTCCGCCGCCGCCGAAGATCTCGCCGAAAATGTCGCCGAACGCGTCGGCGAAACCGCCCATGCCCGCACCGCCGCCGGCACCCATCGCCGCCTCGACCCCGGCATGACCATACTGGTCGAAGGCGGCGCGCCGGGCGGGATCGGAGAGGATCTCGTAGGCTTCCTTCGCCTCCTTGAAGGTTTCCTCTGATTTGGGGTTATCCGGGTTGCGGTCCGGATGGTGCTTCATCGCGAGCCTGCGATAGGCCCTCTTCAGCGCGTCTTCGTCGGCGTCGCGGTTCACGCCGAGCACTTCGTAATAGTCACGCTTGGACATCGGTCATCTCTTCGGCTGCGGTGGCAACGTCTTCATGCGGCTGCGCGCTTCGCGCAGCCGCATCGTGCGATTTCGGCGCCCCACGAGCGAAAGGCGGCTGATCGCTCAGCCGCCTTGTCGTGCGGGGTCGGTAAGACAGTTACTTCTTCGCTTCCTTCACTTCCTCGAATTCGGCGTCGACCACATCGCCGTCGTCCTTGCCCGAAGCCTTGCCGGCCGGCGCGTTGCCGCCTGCCGCGTCGCCGTCCGCCGGCTTGCCCTGTTCCTGCGCATAGATCTTTTCGCCGAGCTTCTGCGATACCGTCGCGAGCGCCTGCGACTTCGCTTCGATCGTCTCCTTGTCACCGCCCTTGACCGCTTCCTCGGCTTCCTTCAACGCGGTCTCGATCTGCTCTTTCTCGCCGGCATCGAGCCCAGCACCGTGCTCGGCGAAGGACTTGCGCACCGAGTGGATCATCGCGTCGGCCTGATTGCGTGCAGTGACCAGCTCGATGATCTTCCGGTCGTCGGCGGCATTCGCCTCGGCGTCCTTGACCATGCGCTTGATCTCGTCTTCGGACAGACCCGAGCTCGCCTGGATCTTGATCTTGTTCTCCTTGCCGGTCGCCTTGTCTTTCGCCGACACATGCAGGATGCCGTTGGCGTCGATGTCGAAGGTCACTTCGATCTGCGGCATGCCGCGCGGCGACGGCGGAATCTCGGTCAGGTTGAACTGACCGAGGCTCTTGTTGCCGGCCGACAGTTCCCGCTCGCCCTGCAGCACATGGATCGTGACCGCCGACTGGTTGTCGTCGGCGGTAGAGAACACCTGCGAAGCCTTGGTCGGGATCGTCGTGTTCTTCTGGATCAGCTTGGTCATCACGCCACCGAGGGTTTCGATGCCCAGCGACAAAGGCGTGACGTCGAGCAGCAGCACGTCGGTGCGGTCGCCCGACAGCACCTGGCCCTGGATCGCGGCGCCCACGGCGACGGCTTCGTCGGGGTTGACGTCCTTGCGCGGCTCTTTGCCGAACAGTTCCTTGACCTTGTCCTGCACCTTGGGCATGCGCGTCTGGCCGCCCACGAGGATCACGTCATGGATGTCAGAGGCGGACACGCCGG
>JACMMK010000453.1 GCA_014379045.1 Burkholderiales bacterium | reverse complement strand
CTGCTGCGCTGGCAGCATCCGCAGCGCGGCGAGCTCAAACCCGAGGCGTTCATTCCACTGCTCGAAGAGACCGGGCTCATCCGCAACGTAAGCGCCTGGGCGGTACGTCGCGCCTGCCGCGACGCGCGCACCTGGAGCGATGGGCGGGGGCGCCCGCTGCGGCTCGCATTGAACCTCTCGGCGAGCCAGTTCAAGGACCCTCGACTCGCTGAACTCGTCGGGCAGATCATGGCCGATACCGGGTTCGATCCGCACCGGCTCGAGTTCGAGATCACCGAACACACGTTGATGGAAGACACCACCGGCACGCTCGATACGTTGCGCGCGCTGGCCCGGCTCGGCGTGACGATTTCGGTCGACGACTTCGGCACCGGCTACTCGTCGCTGTCGTACCTGAAGCGGTTCTCGGTGCAGCGGCTGAAGATCGATCGTTCGTTCGTCGCCGAACTGACCGAGAAACGCGACTCCGCGGCGATCGTCGAGGCGATCATCTCGCTCGCGCGCAGCCTGTTCATCGAGGTCGTAGCCGAAGGTGTCGAGACCGCGGCCCAGCGCGACTTCCTGGTCGCGCACAACTGTCCGCTGATGCAAGGCTACCTGTTCTATCCGGCGCTGCCGCCGCAGAAGATCGACGCATTGCTGGCAGACGCCGCGGCAGCCAACGCGCGCGGCAGCGGGCATGGCGCGCCGGAGCCGAGTGCCGGCGTCACGCCGTTTCGGGCACGATCGGTCTGACGGGTCCGGGTGACAGTCCCGGTGGCGTCGGTCACCGGTTCGTTCCGCGCTCCGGGCACGCTGCCGACGTCACGCCATGCCGATCGGCGTGGCGAGCCGTTCGCACACGGGGCCGGGACGCGCCCGCATCAGTTGCTCGAGTTCGTCCTGCACGCCCTTGTACGAAGGGTCCCCGAAGCGGTTTACCATCTCGCCGGGATCGTGGGCGAGGTCGTACAGTTCACCGGCCCCCGATTCGAGCTCGAACGTGCATTTCGCCGTGCGCGTGCGTACCGTGCGCAACGCAAGCGCGACCCCGCAGCGCGATGCATGCACATGCCACTCGCTCCATGCAGCGACGCGGCGTTCGGCCTCACCCGCCAGCAACTTCGCGAGACTGGTTCCCTGCGCCGAATCGGGCAGCGTCGCGCCCCCCGCCGCACAGAACGTCGCAGCGAGATCGAGCGTCGACACCGGTTCGTGCACCACCTCGCCGGCGCGCACGCCCGGGCCGCGCACGATCAGGCCGACTCGAAGCAGATCCTCGTACGGGATCGGATGCTTCAGATACAGGCCGTGATTGCCCAGCAGGTCGCCGTGGTCGGTCGTGAACACGACCAGCGTGTTGTCGGCCAGACCTGCGCTGTTCAAGCCTTCGAGCATGCGGCCGACGCTGTGGTCGATCAGCGAGATCATCGCGTAGTAATTGGCGGTCATCTCGGCCAACTGCGCGTCGGTCTGCGGCGGGCAGCGCGAGCCTTCGGTACGGAACCTGAGCATCGTCGGGTCGGACAGATCGGGCGTACCCTCGAGCACGGCGCGATGCCACCACGGTCGCCGCTCGAGATCGCGCACGCGGTGCTCGGGTAGGCGCAACGCGCGCGGGTCGTAAAGCCTCGACCATGGGTCGGGCGCGTCGAACGGATGATGCGGGTCGGGGAACGACGCCCAGGCGCAGAACGGCTGCGACGGATCGCGCCGTGCAATCCAGTCGAGCGTGCGATCGGCGACCCAGGTCGAGCTGTGCCACGCAGTGGGTAGCCCCGAGCTCCAGGTCTGCGCGGCACCATTGCCCGGACGCGTCTCGCTCGCCCACAGCCTGAGCGCCTCGCCCGCCTGCTCGCCGCGACCGATGCCCGCCAGCCAGCGCTCGTAGTGGCCGGTGATCGGCTGTTGCAGCGGGCGATTGCGATGCATGTGGCCGAGCACCATCAGGTCGCAATGCTCGAAGCCCATGTACGGCCCGTGCCATCCGCGCTCGGGGTCGTACAGCGCGCCATTGAAGCGGTCTTCAGGCGTGCCGGTCGGCGCGAAGGTCGCCTTCGTCGCGAAATGCGCCTTGCCGATGAACGCGGTCGCATACCCGCGCGCCGCGAGCGCACCGGCAAAGCCGCGCGCGCCGACCGCCGGGTCGAGATCTACCCCGTTGTCCCACACGCCGTGGGTCAACGGCAACATGCCGGTCAGAATCGACGCACGCGACGGCTGGCAGACGAGGTTCGGCGTGATGCATGCATCGAACCGGGTGCCGTCGCGCGCGAGGCGGTCAAGGTGCGGCGTCAGCACCTGCGGGTTCGCGAACCCGTAGCAGTCGGCACGCTGTTGGTCGGAAGTGATCAGCAGGATATTCGGATGGGGCATCGAAGGTCCAGAAGTCGAAGGCAATCGGGTCGCGATTGCAACCGCGTCGCAGGCAGGGTTACTTGGCGGGCGCGAGGTCGCCGTAGATCGCGCGGAACTGCAGCGCCTGATCAGCCACGAACTTGCGTGCCGGCTCACCGGTGAGAAAGTTTTCAGTCCAGTAGTTACGCTCGAGATCGCGGCGCCATTCGTCGCTGCGATTGACCGCCGCGAGCGTCTCTTCCCAGAACATCACCTGCTCGCGCGGCATGTTCGGTGGCCCGATCACGCTGCGCCAGTTGGTGTAGACCCCGTCGAAGCCTTGTTCACGCAGCGTCGGCACCGCTGCCATCGCGCCTGGAAGGCGTACGGGCGCGGTCACCCCGATCAGGCGCAGCCGTCCCGACTGCAGATGCGCCGGGAAATTCGCGACAGTGCCGCTGACCACGTCGATATCGCCGCCGAGCAATGCGACGATCGACTCCCCCGCCGCCTTGTAGACGACGAAGCGCGCTTCACGGACCGGCACCCCGGCCGCACGCAACGCCACCAGCGCGCCGGAATGCGCGCCACTGCCGATGGACGGGGCGATGGCGATCGACAGCGCCGCCGGGTCCTTGCGCAAGCGTTCGATCACGTCGCGCATCGACTTCAGGGGCGAGTCGGCGCGCACCGCGAACGCCATGTAGTCGTCGAACAGCACGGCGAGCGTATTCACATCGTTGTGGTTGATCGAATGCAGGCCGGTGATCGGGTTCGACACCAGATTCGGCCCGCCGATCGCGATCGCCGGGTTGGACTTCGCGCGTTCTAGCATGTGCGCCCAGGCGATGCCCTGCCCGGCGCCCGGCCGGTTCACGACCACCGTGGTGACCCCGGCCAGCTTGCGCTCGTCGATCACGCGCTGGATCAAGCGTGCGGTGAGGTCGATGCTCCCTCCAGGGGCGGCACCGACCATCACCTCGATCGGCCTTTGTGGCTTCCACGACTGCGCGTGGCCAGGCATCGCGCCGGCCAACGCGATCACGATCGACAACGCCGACACGAAAGCCATAACCTGTCGCCCAGCGACCATCGCCTGCTCCTCCCGTGGACCGGCCCCGGCGGCGCGCGTGCCGACCTTGGGTCGACCCACGATGGTGTGCCGGGGTCTTGCCTGCCTCGCGTCGTCTGACGCGCTTCGTCTGACGCGCTTCGTCTGACGCGCTTCGTCTGACGCGCTTCGATTATTCGTACGTGCATGCAACGTCGACGGAAGTCTACCCGACACCGGCCCCGTCGCGATCAGCGCCGACGCTGCGCCGCTCCCGAACGCGTCACCCGCGTGGACGCACCCCCGCCGCCGGGCATTCGATCGCGCCCAGTGCGCTTTGCGGAAAGCTCGCCTGCTTCAGTTCGAGCACGCGCGTGGTGATCGCCTCGCCCGGCTCGCGTACCAGCCATTCGATACCATCCGCAGCGCGGCGCTCCCCGACCGTCGCACTGCGCACCCCGGTCTGCTGCAGTCGTGCCAGATACTCGCGCGCTGCGCGCTCGTCACTGAACGCGCCGAGGTCGATCGCATTCGTCCATTGCGGGTCGGTATCGACGAGCGAGAAACCGGTGACGCCCAGCGCCTTCAACTCGGCCATTTTCTTCTGTGCCTCGGCCCGGGTCTTCTGCG
>JACMMK010000452.1 GCA_014379045.1 Burkholderiales bacterium | reverse complement strand
CGACCCCGGGGCGTCGCCTGGCGCGAGCGGCAGCAGATGCACATGCTGCGCGAACGCGAGCAACAACGGGCCGACCCCGCGCTTGAACTCGGCGTCGCTCCAGTCGCCGGCAGCCCGCACTCGCTCGAAAGCGCTGCCTTGTGCGCGCACCACGCGCGCGATCGGCCATGCCGGCAGCCGGTATTCGGCGGTGTCGGCGCCCGCGCTGCAGTCTGCGTCGGACGTCGGCGGCATCGGGTCAGGCCGCTTCGAGCAGCGCGTGCCTGAGCTCACGACATACCGGACATTGCGAGCCCGGCATATCGAGTTTCAGTTCGAGATACGCCGAATGGCACGCTCGACACCGCACCAGCGTGAAATCGGGATGGTGGCGGGTGCGCACGAGCAGTGCCACCGAGTTGATGTCGAAGCGAGCGCTCTGCCCGAACAGCGACCGGTAGGCGTCCCAGGTGGCGAGCAGCATTTCGGCCGGGCGGAACCCGGCTTGCCGCAGTCGTTCGGCCGTGACCGCGACGACGCTTGCCTGCAACTTGCCGGCGTAGGTGGCGATCACATGTTCACCGAGCTGCGGCAAGGCCCCCTGACGCGGGCCACGGCCGACTACCTCGATGAACAGCCTGCGCAGCGTGTCGGTCATCGCCAGGCCGGTCACGCGCGTCACGATCGGCGGACGGGCGCCGGCGCGAAACAAGGCTTCCGCCCAGACGTATTGCTGCGCGAGCTCGGACAGCGCGTGCGGTGCCGCAGAGCGCAACCTCGCCCCCACGGTCTGCGCGGCTGCGGCGCGTGCGCTCACCTTGCGCGCGTGCGCGGTGCACGGGGCACCCTCGCCGCTTTCCACGCCTTCGCTTCGGGCTGGACTGCAGTGCGGACAGCGCGCAGATCGCAGCGTGGGCACAGTCGGTATGCGCCAGAGCAATGAGGCCGAACGATGCGGCACCGGCACGTCGAAATAGTTGCAACGACACCCGGCGCAGTTGATCCGAACGATCGACCCTTGCTCGAACGCGCGCGCGACGACCCATGCGTGGTCGGGCGTCAGGCCGAGCCGGTGGCGGCTGCCGGGATCACAAACGCCGCTCAGGTGTTCCCAGGCACAGGCAAGCGCGAGAGCGGGTGCTACGTCGGCGCGTCGCAACTGCGACCAGTCCTCCAGAAAAATCGACGCCTGCAGTCGCACATGTGCGGTCGACAGAAGTTCGGCCAGATCCTTCGGCAACGGACCGCGCGGACGCCGAGGTCCGCGCAGCCCGATGTACAGGCGACGGATCAGCGCTCCCAGCGCGCCCTGCGCTGCCAGTGCTTCGGTCACGACCGAAGCACGTGCGCCGAGACGGATCAGACGCTCGGCCACCGCCAGGCGCATGCCGAATCCGACGACCGGGTCTGCGCTGCAACGCAGCCGCAGTTTCACGCCGCACCCACGGCGAGTATCAGCCGCGCTTCCGACGCGATGCGATTGGAACGCGCAAGTTCGGCATGCGCAGACAGATCGCGTGCGTCCACGCGCAGACTGAAGATCAGCGCGTGTGAGTGGGCGAGCGCATGCATGTCGGCCACGGAAAGGCGCTCGAGTGCGGTGCACGACTCCGCGTCGAGACCGAGTCGGGTGATCGCGACATCGCGTGCCGAACGCGCCAATTCGCGCGCGACATGAAGGAACGAGAGGTTCAACTCCGCCAGATCGTTCTGTGCGCGCTCGGAAATGACGGAAATCAAGTCATGCACCATTGTTTCTTCCACCTTCAACGCGCCCTCGGGCTGCGTCTGAGTCTGCGCCTGACGGGCAAGCGGGCGAGCGGCGCGGCCGCTGGGCGGCGCAACGGTGGGATCGATAGACATGCGGCGACTCCTTGTTCGGGGATGAGGGGAAAGAACGCGGGAATTCGGTGCAACACACGTTGCGACACCAATCTAGCGGGCGTGAAAAGCCTTGTCAATACTTTTCGTATCAAGTTTGTACTATAAGTAAATACGCGCATTCGCAATCTCGATAACGGCTCGCAGCCCAGTATTTATGACTGAAAAATATAGGAAATATGCACCCGTCAATCGCAGGTTGGACGCCGTTCGGACCCGCGAGCGCGCCGCGCCGATGCCCTATTGGAAACATCGAATACTTTTGGTAATGTGGGCAGATGGCAAAAACCCGCAACGCTGGCTCGCTGCCGCCGCAGGCTCCAAACGCCGAGCGCGCGCGCGTGGGCAGACCCAGCAACGAACGCTTTCGCGAACGTTTCACGATCAATCTCGGCCGGCTGCTGGACCTGCGCGATGACGTACCGCGGGAACCTGCCGCGCGTGCCTCGGAGCTCGCGCGCGTTTGCGCGGTGACGCCGGCGGCCGCGCGCAAATGGTTGACCGGCGCCGGTTGGCCGACGCTCGAGAAGATTCTCGAGCTGTCGCAGCGCTTCGAGTTCGCGCCGGAAGAACTGCTGTCCGACGGTCCCCGTCGCATCGTCGACATTTCGCGACTGGTCGATGCGCAGGCGCTGCAGCGCGCCGAACTCGCCGAGTTGACCCCCGTGCCCGAATTCGATCTCGCGCAGCCATCGTTGTTGCTGGCAGTCGATCCCGTGGTGTTGTGCGGCCAGGCCGAAGTCGGCCGCAGCGAACGCTACGCATTGTTCACGGTGCACGATGCGTCTATGGCACCGCACTGCGTCGCCGGCGACCGCGTCGTATTCCGGCTCGATCCCCTTTGGCAAGGCGATGGGCTGTACGTGATGCAGTCAACGCTGAGCGGGCCTCCCGCTTTGCGCACCGTCACTCGCATCGCCGACGCGTACCGTGTCGCGGCGTCGGCACCGGCGTTCTCTGATCAGGCATTCGAGACGCGCACGCTTGCGTCGCACGAGGCCGATGCGCTCACCGGTGCACCCCTCCTTCGGGGCCGCCCGGTGGGTCTGTGGCGCGCCCTGCCGTTCAAGTAACCGTTCAGAGCGCCTGCTTTCCGGCATCCCATCCAGGCTCGCGCGATCTAGAATGGCTGGACCGCGAACCGCCGGGGCCACGCACGGGTTAGTTCGGCGTTCGCACGCAAGTGCATTCATCGCCGCGCCGAACGCCGCCTGAAGTACGCCTCGGGTGAAGGGTCGATCGAGGGTCAACGAATGGGCAGACAGACGGCGGCACTGATCGACGCGACGATCGTTCGCACCGTCACCGCACTGCGCGGCGTCCTGTGCGCGGGTTGCGTCGGCGCGCTGATCGTCGCACTGATCGTCGCACTGCCCGCGCACGCGCAGACCAGTCGGCCGAACCAGCGCCTGTTAATCGTGAACCAGACGGTGACCGAGCCTTCTGCAGGCGTGCGTTCAACGGTCAGCGCGCGCGTCGGCACGCTCGCTTTCGGCGCCAACCGACTGGCGTCCGATCGGGCATTCGAAACGCTGGCCAATGCTTCTGCCATCGCGCAGGTCGCGGTGCGCGACTTCGGTTCGACGCTGACTCAGGCGCAGATCCTGGCGCAGGCCCGAGCGCATGTCGCAGGCCAGGCGGGTGCGCTCGCGAGCGCGCTGCGAAGTGCCGTTCAGGCGCGCGGACTGGGGCAGGCGAGCTTCGTGTTCGATCAGCGGGTGATCGTCGCCGGCGCGGCGCGGCCACGACAGCTCGTATGGACACTCAGCGTCGACAGCGCCGGACGCGCGAGCTTCGGCGATCCCCAGCTGTTCGACGAACAGCCGACGATCCTCCACGCGCAGTACATACCGCTGCGCGTCGCCGCCGGCCTGCCGCAGGGGTGGGCCTACCCCGACGGCGGCCAATTGCGCTGGCAGCTGCTCAACCTGCAGATGGTGCCGATCGGTTCGATGCGCGTAGTCGACACAGGTGGTGCCTTCGACCCTCCGGAGGACTCGACCGGCGCACCGATCGATCCGGAGTCCGGGCTGCGTTGCCTGATCGATCGCCGCGCGCTGGCCGGGTGCCCCGCAGGAACGACCGATATGGTCACGTTGATCGATCAGAATGCCGCGACCGGCGCCCTTCTCGACTATGGTCAGCGTCTGGCACCGGTGTACGACGCCGTCGCGCGCGGCCCCGGCAGCTACGAGCAGGTAGCGCGGGTATCGCTGCAGATCGACCTGCGCGAGATCACCTACACCGGCTGCACCACCGACATGCCGTACCGCAACGCGGGTCAGTACGGCTTCACCCTGCAGTCGACGAGCGACCGCTATCAGGTCACGCCTGCCGGGCGGTTCTCGCGTCTCAACAGCACTCAATCGACCTCGCTGTCACCGACACTGCGCTACGACTGGACACGACTGCTGCGACCGGTCGCGGTGTCGACGCTGGTCCCGATGATTCTCGATCCGCAGGACCCGAATCGGCCGCTGCTTGCGGCGTCGACCGTTCCCAACCTGCTGTCGCTGGCACCGATCACGACCCGCGGCACCGAAGTGCAGACGCTTGCGAGCTACGTTTCGTCGCCGTCGGACGCGACGCGCGTACAACTCGACATCCAATGCTCGGTCTCGGGTCGGTGGACCGCACGTTCGATCATCGCGCCCTGGGCGCAATGCCACCGGGGAGGTTGCAACTCCGACTACTACCCGTACGAAACGTCCTTCACGCCCGGCCAGGCCGCGCTCGGGCCTTATCGCTGGACCGCGATCACCTATGCCGGCACGCCCTGGGAGCCTCAACAGATCGACTTCGATGGCGCAGACACGATCACCTTCTGGCATATGCACGCATCAGGCTGCAATCAGATGGTCGGAGCGAAGTTCTCGCTTGCAGGACAGTATCTCGGCGTGACCGATGTCATGCCGTGTCCGGTCACCGTTTCGGATTAGAAGACCCCCTCGCTGCCGACGGTAGCGACCAGCGTGTATGCTTCCCGCACGCCGTACCCGAGCGCAAGGACACCAGCGAGATGACTGTATCCCCCGGCTCCGACCGTGTTGCCGCAGACCCTGCGACCAGGCGTTCGAACGACGCCGACCTCGCCGCCGATGTGCGCACGACGAAGAGCACCGACACCCCTACCGCCCCTCCAAGCACCCTCACCGAACCGCTCGAACTCGGCCCGGACACGTTGTCCCCGCGCGAGTTCTACCTGTTGTTGACGGCGCTGGTGGTGCCGCGTCCGGTCGGCTGGATCTCGACCGTATCAGCGGCGGGTGTGCGCAACGTCGCGCCCTATTCGTACTTCAACCTGATGGGCTCCGAGCCGTTCTACTGCGCGTTCGGTTCGACGGGTGAAAAGGACAGCCTCAAGAACATCCGCGAGGTGCCCGAGTTCGTCGCCAACATCGCGACGATGGATCTCCTGGAAAAGATGAGCTTCACGTCGGGCGATTTCCCGCGCGACCAGGACGAGTTCGCGTGGGCGGGCCTGACGCCGGTGCCCTCGGTCAAGGTTCGGCCGGAACGGGTCGGTGAAGCGAAGGCGCATCTCGAGTGCGAGGTGAAGCACATCTACGAGGACGGCCGCACGCACATCGTGATCGCGAAGATCGTGCATGTTCACGTGTCGCCGTCGGTGTGGAAGAACGGGCGCGTCGATCCGAAGCTGCTCGACCCGGTGGGGCGCCTGTCCGGCTCGATGTATGCCTCGTTGGGCGACCTCTACAGCGTCGCGCGGCCGGACATGAAGCAGGTGCAGGGCCCGCCGTCGCCGGACGTGATGCCGCGGGCCACGCGCAGATGACCTCGTGTCTGCGCGCGATTCGACTGCGCGGCGGCCCGGGGCATACACACGAACGACAACGATGAAGTTCAGGGGCCGCCCGGACACATACCGGGCGCACCGACCAGGAGGAGAAATGTATCGATGGCAACCGTCAACGGCTCGAGCGGCGCTCTGACGACGCCCCGGCGTGCGCATTCCCGTAGCGAGCTTCGCGCAGGCGCGAGGCGCCCCCGGCACGCTAGGGCGCTGACCGGACCGCGCCTGCCGGCCCCGCCAGTCACGATGCTGCTCTGTGCCGCCTGTGCGTGTACCGGGCTGCCCGCGGTGCACGCGCAAAGCTATCCGAACAAGCCGATCCGCCTGATCGTGCCGTTTCCGCCGGGCGGGGGCAACGACATTGTCGCGCGCACGATGAATATCCGGTTGCCTGCGCTGCTCGGTCAGCCGGTGGTGATCGACAACCGGCCGGGCGCAGGCGGCAATCTGGGTGCCGAGCTCGCTGCGCGCGCACCTGCCGACGGCTACACGCTCCTGATCGCGAACAACTCGCTGACCGCCAATCTCAGCCTGTATCGGAAACTGCCATACGACCCGTTCAAGGATTTCGCGCCGGTGACGATGGGAGCGACCTCGCCGAACATGATCCTCACCCATCCGTCGTTACCGGTGAAGACGGTGAAGGACCTGATCGCGCTCGCGCGTGCGCGTCCCGGGCAGATCACGTTCGGGTCGCCGGGCGCCGGGACCCCTTCGCATCTGGCCGGCGAGATGTTCATGTCGCGCGCGAAGGTGAACCTGATCCACGTCGCCTACAAGGGTGCTGGGCCGCTGGTGATCGACCAGATGGCCGGACATGTCACGCTGTCGTTCACCGCGCCGATCGTGTCCAAACCCTACATCGACGCCGGCAAGATGCGCCCGATCGCCGTCACCAGCGAGACGCGGTGGGCGCTAGCCCCCGACATCCCCACGGTGGCCGAGAGCGGCTTCCCCGGCTTCCATCTCGTGGCATGGTTCGCGTACTTCGCACCGATGTCGACGCCGCGTGAAGCGATCGACCGGCTCGCCGCGGAGATCGGCCGTGCGGCGCACACACCCGAGGTTAAGGATCGCTTCACCGCCCTCGGCATCGACGTGGCGCCGAGCACGCCCGAGGAACTCGCCGCGTTCCTCAAGCGCGATTACCAGGCGATCGACCAGTTGATCCGCGAACTCAGGATCGTGCTCGAATGAACGATCTTCCCGGTCCTGTGGTCGAACCGCCAGTCGCGGTGACCCCCGAACGCAAGACCCGCGATCAACTGCGCAGCTGGCGCTGGTTCGGCACCGGCGACACGCGCGGCTTCTCGCACCGCAGCCGGATGCAGCAGGTCGGCATCCGCCGCGAAGAGGTGATGGGCCGGCCGATCATCGCCGTGGTCAACACCTGGAGCGAGATTTCGACCTGCCATCGGCACCTGCGCGAACGCGCCGACAGCGTCAAGCGCGGCATCCTCGGCGCCGGCGGCTTTCCGATCGAGCTGCCGGCGATGTCCCTCGGTGAAGTGATGGTCAAGCCGACGACGATGTTCTACCGCAACTTCCTCGCGATGGAATGCGAAGAACTGCTGCGCTCGCACCCGGTCGACGGCGCGGTGCTGATGGGCGGCTGCGACAAGACCACGCCCGGCCTGCTGCTGGGTGCGATCAGCATGGACATACCGGCCATCTACGTGCCGGCCGGCCCGCAGTTGAACGGCCACTTCCAGGGCGTGAAGGTCGGTGTCGGGACGCATACGCGCAAGTATTACGACGAATTGCGCTCGGGCCTGATCACCGAACAGCAATGGATCGATCTCGAAGCCGCGATGTGCCGCAGTCACGGCACCTGCAACACGATGGGCACGGCCTCGACGATGACCTCGATCGCCGAAGTGCTCGGCTTCTGCTTGCCGGGGTCGACGAGCATCCCCGCCGACGATGCGGCCCATCCGCGGATGGCCGCCGATGCCGGCGAGCGCCTCGTGTCGATGGTGTGGGAGGACCTCAAGCCTTCGCGTCTGCTCACTGCCCAGTCGTTCTCGAATGCGGCGTCGACCTACATGGCGCTCGGCGGGTCGACCAACTGCGCTGTGCACCTGATCGCGATGGCTCGCCGCGCCGGCGTTGCGTTGACGCTCGACCAGCTCGATGCGCGTGCACGCGAGATCGGCGTGCTGGTGAACCTGATGCCCTCGGGCGACTATCTGATGGAAGATTTCCATTACGCAGGCGGGCTGCCGGCATTGCTCCGACGCATCGAGGCGCATCTTGACCTGACGGCGCTCACCGTCACCGGGCGCACGCTCGGCGAGAACATCGCGCATGCGCGCGTCGCGCCTGGCAGCGAAGACATCATCCGCGCACTCGACAACCCGATCAGCGATCGCGGCGCACTCGCCGTGCTCTACGGCAACCTCGCGCCCGATGGCGCGGTGATCAAGCCGGCCGCGGCGGAACCTGCGCTGATGCGCCATACCGGTCCGGCCGTCGTGTTCGAAGACATGCGCGACATGATGAAGCGCATCGACGATCCGGCACTGGTCGTCGATGCGCGTTCGGTGCTGGTGCTGAAGAACGCGGGCCCGCTCGGCGGCCCCGGGTTTCCCGAATGGGGCAACCTGCCGATTCCGAAGAAGCTGCTGGCGCAGGGGGTGCGCGACATGGTGCGCATCTCGGATGCGCGGATGAGCGGCACGCACTACGGCACCTGCGTGCTGCATGTCGCCCCCGAGGCGTTCATCGGCGGCCCGCTCGCGCTGGTGCGAGACGGCGATCTGATCGAACTCGATGTCCAGGCGCGACTTCTGGAGCTCAAGGTCGACGCTGCCGAGCTGGCACTGCGCCGTGCCGATTGGCGGGCCCCGCAACCCAGATTCGAACGCGGGTACGGACAGATGTTTTCCGCGCATGTGACGCAGGCCCCCCTGGGGTGCGACTTCGACTTTCTCGAGAAGCCGGGCACCCTCGCGGAACCGGATATCTATTGACGATCGAGCGGTGACGCACCTGGTCGCCGCTCGCCTGACCCCAGCAAACCGCCATGCGAGTCCGGCGGCGCTGCATTAGCGGTCGAATCGCCACGCGTCCAGCGCGAGCGCGCTCCAGACACTGCCCCGATACACCAGATGCGCGGAGGCGCCCGCGCCAGCTGCACCGAGTGCGACGAAAAACGGCATCAGGTGTTCGGCGGTCGGATGATTGCGCAACGCGTGCGGCGCGCGCGCCCTCCAGTCGAGGAGTGCCGCCGTGTCGCGGTCCCTCAGCCGCGCATCGAACCAGTCGGCGAAAGCCCTGGACCACGGCGCCTCGTGCGTCACGGCGCGCTGCGCGAACGCCTCGCCGAGATTGTGCGTGATGCCGCCCGAGCCGATCACAAGGACGTTTTCGTCGGCGAGTTCGGCTAGCGCTCGCCCGAGCGCGTGATGGTGACGCGCATCGAGCGCCGGCTGGATCGACAGTTGCACGACGGGGACTTCCGCCGACGGGTACAGATGCAATAGCGGCACCCAGACGCCGTGGTCGAAACCGTGCTGCAGATCGATGCCGGCCTCGACACCGGCGCCGGCGAGCAACTGTTGCACGCGCCGCGCGATAGCAGGTGCCCCCGGCGCGGGGTAGCGCACGCGATACAACTCGGGAGCGAACCCCCCGAAGTCGTGCACGGTAGCCGGCGCTTCGCTGCCGCTGAGCATCGGCTGTGCAGTGCCCCAATGCGCGGACGCGATCAGGATGGCAGCCGGCTGACCAAGTTCACGCCCGATCGCCCGCAGCCGTCGCGCGGTATCGCCATGGCCAGGGATGCCCATTGCCTTCGGCTCGTTCGACTCCAGTGCAAGTGTCGGCGCGCCATGCGACACGAACAGGACAGGCCAGCGTGACGCGCTGGCCTGTGCGCCCGTCGGCGGGCCTGGTTGGGCGGCCTGCATGCTCAGTGCGCCGGTGCGTTCGGCACGACGGACGCGCGTCGGAGCGTCGGCGCGCGCACCAGCGCATAGGCACCGTCGCCGAGAAGCGCTTGCGTCAGCGCCACCGCGCACAGGAATGCCGGGTACTCCCAACCGCCGTTGGGCGCGGTGAACAACCAGCCGTTGGGCAGATGCACGAAGAGCGCACCGAGCAGTACAGGGATCAGTGCCAGCGTCACGTAGCGGCTGTACACGCCAAGGATCAACGCAACACCTCCGACGAGTTCCAGCGCAGTGACCGGGTACGCGCTCCAGCCGGGGAACCCCTGCGACTCGAAAAAGGCGGCGGTGCCCGGTAGCGTGAAGACGACTACCTTGAGCAGGCCGTGTGCAATGAACATCGTTCCGAGCGCCAACCGCAATACGAGCGCGGCGAGGTCTGCGGCAGCGGGCGAGGTGGTGGAAGGAAGGGTCGAGTGGGATTGCATCTGAGGTCTCCTGGGGTTGCAGACATCGACGGGCCCCGACCTGCTCAGCCCGACGACGGCTGCAGATCGGAGACGCTGTGCGTACCGGTCTGCTCCGGAACGCGCGACGCATTGAAGTGTGGTCACAAGCGCAGCGGCGATAAACGGGCGTGCGCTGGAATGTTCGTCCTGCGTTTCGGGATAATCGGCCATGGACCGCCTGCTCGCCATGCGTGTTTTCGCCCGGGTCGTCGAGGCCGGCAGCTTCTCGCGCGCTGCCGAGCGCCTTGCGCTGTCGACCACGGCGACGTCGCGCCTGGTCGCCGATCTGGAAACGCATCTGGGCGCGCGACTGCTCCATCGCACGACCCGCCGCCTGAGCCTGACCGACGCCGGGCGCGGCTACTTCGAGCGCTGTACCGCCATCCTCGACGAGATCGACGACGCTGAATCAGCGGCCAGCTCGGCGACACAACGCGCGACCGGAACGTTGCGGATCAACGCGCCGGTGTCCTTCGGTGCGCGACATCTCGCTGAACTGGTGCCGCGATACTGCAACGCGCATCCCGACGTCACGGTCGACATCACGCTCACCGATCGCCAGAGCGGGCTCGTCGAAGAAGGCTACGACCTGGCGCTTCGCATCTCCGAGGCGGTACATTCGACGCTGGTGGCGCGTCGGCTCGCATCGGCCCGACTGGTGCTGGTCGCCTCACCCGACTATCTCGCGCGTCATGGTCGACCGCGCGCACCGGCCGACCTCGCGCAGCATCGCTGCCTCGGCTATGCCTACACCCGCGGTGGCGTCGAATGGGAACTGGGCGGTGCCGGCGGACCACACGTGATCGCGTTGCGCGGGCCGCTGCGTGCGAACAACGGCGATCTGCTGTGTCAGGCGAGCATCGCCGGCGTCGGCATCGCGCTGCAACCCACCTTCATCTGTGCTGGCGCGCTCGCGCGCGGCGAACTCGAAGTGCTGCTCCCGGCGTTCCCGCCACCCGAGCTCTCGATTCACGCGATCTATGCGAGTCGGCGTCACCTGTCGGCGAAGGTGCGCACGTTCGTCGACTTCCTGGTGACGAATCTTGGCGAAGCAACGTGGGAGCACGGCTCGACGCCCCAGGACACTGGTCTGAAGCCTGCCAATATCAAGACTAGCGCAACGCGCACGCCACTGCGCGCGCGCTGATCCGCCGCATCCCGTTGCTGCTCGGAGACCACCAGCGCGCGCTCCCGAGTGATGCAGCAGTCACCAAGGCATTCGTTCGGTCTCTCGAGCGCGTCGGGATTCAGGAGCGTGTTCCATCGCTGCAGGTGACCGCAAGTTACAATCGTTGATTTCAGGGCTACCGCTGCCGGTCGTGCGCGCGCTGCCCGTTCGCACAGAAAGCCTCGCGCACGTGATTCACTTCCAGGACGTCATCACCCGCCTCAACGACTACTGGGCCCGGCAAGGCTGTCCGCTGTTGCAACCGCTCGACATGGAAGTCGGTGCCGGCACCTCGCATACGCACACCTTCCTGCGCGCCCTCGGCCCCGAACCGTGGCGGGCGGCGTACGTCCAGCCGTCGCGACGTCCGAAGGACGGGCGCTACGGCAACAACCCGAACCGCATGCAGCACTACTATCAGTACCAGGTCGTGCTCAAGCCGGCGCCCGAGAACATCCTCGATCTGTATCTCGGGTCGCTCGAGGCGATCGGACTCGACCTCGCAACCAACGACGTACGTTTCGTCGAGGACGACTGGGAGAACCCGACGCTCGGCGCATGGGGACTCGGCTGGGAAGTCTGGTTGAACGGCATGGAAGTCACGCAGTTCACGTATTTTCAGCAGGTCGGCGGCCTCGACTGCAAGCCGATCACCGGTGAGATCACCTATGGCATCGAGCGGCTGTCGATGTATCTGCAAGGCGTCGAGAACGTGTTCGATCTGGTGTGGACGCGCTGGCTCGAACCCGGACCGGCGGGGCCGGTCGAACGTACGCTGACCTACGGTGACGTCTATCACCAGAACGAGGTCGAGCAGTCGACCTTCAATTTCGAGCGCGCGGACGTCGCGGCGCTGCTCGGTCGCTTCGCGCAGCACGAGACCGAGGCGAAGAAACTCATCGAAGGCGGTCTGGCGCTGCCCGCGTACGAGCAGACGCTCAAATGCGCGCACACCTTCAACCTGCTCGACGCACGCGGGGCGATCTCGGTCACCGAACGCGCGACATACATCGGGCGGATCCGCACGCTAGCACGCGCGGTCGCGCACGGGTATTTCGAGAGTCGCGAACGCCTCGGCTTCCCGATGCTGGCGGCAGCCGGCGCAATCACCGCGGCGAGCACAGAGGCGGCCCGGGTTCAATGAGCGCAACGCTGTTGCTGGAGCTCTTCACCGAGGAGTTACCGCCGAAGGCGCTCCGGCGGCTCGGTGAGGCCTTCGCGTCCGGGATCGAAGCCGCGCTGTCGAACCTGGGCCTGCTCGAAGCGGGCGCAGTCACCACCGCCTATGCGACACCTCGGCGCCTCGCGGTGACGATCACGCACACCCTGGCGAAGGCGCCTGACCGGACGTCGCGGCAGAAACTGTTGCCGGTCTCGGTCGCGTTCGATGCGCAGGGCCTGCCGAGCGCAGCACTGACCAGGAAAATGGCGGGGCTCGGGCTCGACGTCGATGCCTGGCGCTCGCTCGAGCGTGCCGTCGACGGCAAGGCAGAGGCGTTGTTCATTCAAGCCACGCAGCCGGGTGTCGCACTGGTCGAGGGCGTACAGCACGCCCTCGACGAGACCCTCGCGAAGCTGCCGATCCCGAAGGTGATGCGCTATCAGCGACCCGATGGCACCGACGTGCAGTTCGTGCGACCTGCGCATCGGCTGCTCGCGCTGCACGGCGGCACTTTGTTACCCGTGCGCGCGCTCGGCCTGGAAGCCGGGTGTCAGACGATGGGGCATCGGCAGATGAGCGCCGGGGCGATCACCATTTCGACCGCGTTCGAATACCCGCACCGGTTGATGGTGCTGGGCAAAGTCGTTGCCTCGTTCACCGAACGGCGCACGCGCATCGAGCAGGGGCTGCGCGCGCAGGCCGGCGCCGATACCTTGATCGCACCCGAGGCACTTCTGGACGAAGTAACCGGGCTGGTCGAGTGGCCGATCGTCTACGAGGGCTGGTTCGACGAGGCCTTCCTGGAAGTGCCACAGGAATGTCTGATCCTCACGATGCAGCAGAATCAGAAGTATTTCGCGCTCGCCGACGCAGCCGGTCGGTTGCGCAACCGCTTCCTGCTGGTCGGCAACCTCGAGACCACCGATCCGCGCGCGATCATCACCGGTAATGAACGCGTGCTGCGTGCACGGCTCGCCGATGCGAAATTCTTCTTCGACCAGGACCGCAGGACGCCGCTGGCTGAGCGCGTCGGGCGACTGGCGAGTGTCGTGCATCACAACAAGCTCGGCAGTCAACTCGATCGGGTGCACCGGCTGACCCGGGTCGCCGGGACGATCGCGCGACGACTGAACGAAGACGGGCGCGACGAGCTTCGCGTGGACCCTGTGTCCGCCGAACGCGCGGCATGGCTGGCCAAAGCCGATCTGCTGACCGACATGGTCGGCGAGTTCCCTGAGCTGCAGGGGGTGATCGGGGAATACTACGCGCGCCACGACGGCGAGACGCCCGCGGTCGCCGCGGCGATCGAGCAGCACTACCATCCGCGCTTTGCCAACGACACCCTGCCGGAGTCGCCGCTTGCGTTGTGCGTCGCGCTCGCCGACAAGCTCGACACGCTGGTCGGGCTGTGGGCGGCCGCCGGGGCGCCCACCGGCGACAAGGATCCGTTCGCGCTGCGCCGGCAGGCGCTGGGCGTGTTGCGCATGCTGTCCGAGCGCGCGCTGCCACTCGATCTGCACGAACTCATCGACGTTGCGCTCGCGCAGTTCAAGCCCGCGGTCGCAGCGGCCGGGGACGCGGTGGTCGCGATCGCACCCGCTCCGGACGCTCCCGCCCCGAAGTCACCCGCGGCGGACGCGTCCTCATCGATCGCGCCGGAACTGCTCCGCTTCTTCTTCGACCGTCTGTCGAATCTTCTGCGCGAACGCGGTCACGATGCGCAGGACATCGACGCGGTGCTCGCGCTCGAGCCGACGCGGATCGATCAAGTGCTGCCGAAACTCGCTGCGGTCGCAGCGTTTCGCAGCCTGCCGGAGTCGCTCAGCCTCGCGGCCGCCAACAAGCGGGTGCGCAACATCCTGAAGAAGGACGCCGCGCTCGCGACGCGCCCCGATCCGGCGCTGCTGATTGAACCCGCCGAGCGGGCGCTCCACGATGAACTCGCGGCGCTCGAGCCGGAGGTGACTGCGTGCACCGCGCGCCACGACTACACCCGAGCGCTGACCCGCCTCGCTTCGGTACGCGCCAGCGTCGATCGTTTCTTCGACGAGGTGATGGTGATGACCGACGACCCGGCGGTGCGCGCGAACCGGATCGCTCTGCTGCGTGCACTCGAACGAACGTTGAACCAGGTGGCCGACATCTCGCGGCTCGCTTCATGATCGCGTTAGCGCAAACCTCGGGGCCGACCCGATGAAGCTAGTGATCCTCGATCGCGACGGGGTGATCAATCACGACAGCGACCAGTTCATCAAGTCTCCCGACGAATGGAAACCGATCGCCGGCAGTCTCGAGGCGATCGCGTTGCTGAATCAGGCCAACTATCAGGTCGTGCTGGCGACGAACCAGTCGGGTATCGGCCGTGGACTGCTCGACATGGCAACGCTGAACGCGATACACGACCGGATGCATCGTCGGCTCGCGCAGGCAGGCGGGCATGTCGCCGCGGTGTTCTATTGTCCGCACGCGGCGGAGGCGAACTGCGGCTGCCGCAAGCCGCGCGTCGGCTTGTTCGAGGAGATAGGGCGTCGCTTCGGCATGCCGCTGGCCGGGGTACCCGCGGTCGGCGACTCGTTGCGCGACCTGCAGGCCGCGGCGGGCGTCGGTGCGCAGCCGATTCTGGTGCTGACCGGCAAGGGTCAGTCGACCCGGCGCACCGGCGGGTTGCCCGAGAGCACTCAGGTGTTCGCCCATCTCGCGGAAGCGGCAAAATCGCTTTGCGGCTGATTCGCAGCGCACACGATCGCGCGCGGCGAGTGCACTCCGCCGTGAAGGCAAAGCGCCCGTGCTGAGCGCGCTGCGCTCGCTCGTATTCGCGCTGGTAGCCACGCTGATCACGCCGCCCTATGCCTTGCTCGCGATAGCGATCTTCTTCCTGTCGCCGATGACCCGCTATCGCATCGTCTCGACCTGGTCGGTCACCATCGCCTGGCTGGCGCGGGTGGTGTGCGGGGTCCACTGGCGCGTGAGCGGGCTCGAGCGACTGCCGACGCGCCCCGCGATCATTCTGGCCAAGCATCAGTCGGCGTGGGAGACGCTTGCCTTCCAGGCGATCTTTCCACCCCAGGTATGGGTGCTCAGACGCTCGTTGCTGTGGGTGCCCTTCGTCGGCTGGGGTATCGCGATGCTCTCGCCGATCGCAATCGAGCGCAGCAAGCGCATCCGCGCGCTCAAGCAGACGCTGGAACAGGGTCGAGCGCGGCTGGCACAGGGCTTCTGGGTGGTGATCTTTCCCGAAGGCAGCCGGGTCGATCCGGGGACGCGCGGTACCTGGCAGGTCGGCGGCGCCTGGCTCGCGACGCATACCGGCGCGCCGGTCGTGCCGGTCGCGGTGAACTCCGGCGAGTTGTGGCCGCGCAACGGCTTCGTCAAACATCCGGGTACGATCGACGTCGTCATTCTCGATCCGATCGACCCCACCGGCATGAAACCCGAAGCGTTGATTCGACTCGTCGAACAGCGCGTCGAGGACGCGATGCTGCAACTCAATGGAAAGGCGCGGACACGTTGATCATTTCGCACCCAACGTGCGCTGCGCGCGCCGATGCCGGTCCTCGCGCCGTGCACGGCCTCGCGGCGCGGATCACCCACCTCGATACCGATCAGATCGGCACGCTCGACCTCGACGGTCGTCCGGTGGAATACGTGCTTCGCCGCAGCCTGCGGCGCACGCGCGCGATGCTGAGCCTGTCCGACCGGGGTCTGGTGCTGGCGGTTCCGCTGCGCATGCCGATGCGATCGATCGAGATCTTCCTCGAACACAGTCATCCGTGGCTGCGCCGGCACCTGCCGCGCTGGCGCGCGCACACCGCGGCCGGACCTGACCTCACCGGCTTGCAGCGCGTGCTCTGGTTCGGGGAGTCGCTCGCGGTTCATGCGATTGCCGGGCGCACGCCGGGCGCGGGCGTGCCTTGCGTCGAGCGCGCGCACGACCGGGTGAACGTCACCGTGTCCGACCCGCACGACCCGGTCCAGGTCCGCGGCCAACTGCGGGCGTGGCTGCAGCGCGAGGCATTGCCGTGGTTCGAGGGGCGTGCGGATCACTTCGCGCCGCTCGTCGGCGTGTCGGTGCCACCGTTGAAGCTCACCAACGCGCGCACGTTGTGGGGCAGTTGTACCCCCGCCGGGCTGGTTCGCATCAACTGGCGACTGCTGCAGTCCCCGCCGCGTCTGATCGACTACGTGATCGTCCATGAACTCGCGCATCTGGCGGAGGCGAATCATTCGTCCCGATTCTGGGCGGTCGTCGCGCGCGCCTTCCCCGAGCACCGGGCCGCCCGGCGCGAACTGACCGAGTGGCAGCGAAGGCTCGCCGTGCTGTGAGCGGCCGTTCGAGCAGCCCGGGCGTCGAGTCACCGACGAATCCGACTTCGCGCGTACGGGAGACCACGCGTCCGATGCAGGACCGCGCGGCCGTCGATCAACACCCGCGTGCTAACATCTTTTTCGTGATGATGATGATGATGTCCCGTCTAACAGCACTTGGGGTTTCTAGCGAAACGCATCGCCGCGCGCCTGCGCGCAGGTCCAGAGAGCGGCTCGCGGCGATCGCCGCTGCCGTACTGGTTTCGATGCTGATCGGGAGCTGCGGCTTCAAGACCCCCCTCGAGCTGCCCAAGAAGGCGCCCGCGTCCAGTTCCGCGCCCTGATCACGTCCGGCAGATCCGAGCACAAGAGATGGCCGCGCTCCACCAGCTTCGCGATGAAGAGCTTCATGTCGAAGACGTACCGCTATCGGCCGTTGCACAGCGCTTCGGCACGCCGACCTTCGTCTATTCGCGCGCCGCGCTGAGCGCGAGCTATCGCGAGTTCGAAGGGGCGTTCAAGTCCGCCCTCGCCACGACGAGCGCCTCGTACGTCGGTACCGGGACCCAGGTCACGAACGGGCTCGCCGACACTCGCGCGCCCCTGATCTGCTATGCGGTGAAGGCGAATCCGAACATCGCGATCCTCAACCTGTTCGCCCGGCTCGGTAGCGGGTTCGACATCGTGTCGGTTGGCGAACTCGCCCGCGTCGTCGCGGCCGGGGGCGACGTGTCGAAGGTAGTGTTTTCGGGCGTCGGCAAGAGCGTCGACGAACTGCGCACGGCCCTGCAGGCAGGAATCGGTTGCTTCAACATCGAGTCGACCGCGGAGCTGCATCGCCTCGAACGCGTCGCGGCCGGACACGGGGCGGTTGCGCCGATCAGCATCCGTGTGAATCCGGACGTGAATCCGAACACGCACCCGTACATCACTACCGGCCTGACCGAGAACAAGTTCGGTGTCGCACGTGAGGTAGCACTCGATCTCTATCGCAAAGCGCGCGCCTGCGCGCACCTTCGCATCGTCGGCATCGATTGCCACATCGGCTCGCAGATCACCGAGATCGGCCCTTATACAGATGCCCTCGCCCGCGTGCTCGAGCTCGTCGACCAGCTCGCCGACGAGGGCATCGCGCTCGAGCACCTCGATCTGGGCGGCGGTCTGGGCATCAGATATCGCGACGAATCGCCGCCGTCGATCGACGCATATGCGCAGGCGCTCGCCCGGGTCTACGGCGCTCGTCCCCAGCGCCTGATGTTCGAGCCCGGACGCATCCTGGTCGGCAATGCCGGCCTGTTGCTGGCGCGCATCGAGTATCTGAAGCCCGGGCCGGTGAAGAACTTCGCGATCGTTGACGCGGCGATGAACGATCTGATGCGACCCGCACTCTACGATGCCTATCACGCCGTGTTGCCGGTAAAGCCCCGTCTCGGTACGTCGATGCTCTACGACGTGGTGGGGCCGATATGCGAGAGCGGTGACTGGCTCGCGCGCAGTCGATCACTCGTAGTGGAAGAAGGCGACTTGCTCGCGATCGACTCCGCAGGCGCGTACGGCATGAGCATGAGCTCGAACTACAACACGCGACCGCGCGCTGCAGAAGTGATGATCGATGGCGATCGCATGTTCGAGATTCGCGCACGTGAGCGCGTCGCGCAGTTGTTCGAAGGCGAGTCGCTGCTGCCGTGATGCATGCAAGTCGAGCACGAAGCGCGCAGTGTTCGATCGGATGCATACACACTCGACGCGTTCGATGTGATGTTTTGCATCGATACTGTTGTGTTTTATTTTGGATGTAGCATAGAATCGCGTCACCAAGCAATCGCGCGCTTGTCAATAGGCAGAGTCAAGTCTCTGCAGACAAGCAGGTAAGACCGAAACCGGTGACTGATGCGAACGCGATGGGAGTGCAGTCGTTCGTGTCTCGGCATCGATGAGCGCGAACGTGAAAGCTCGTGCACGAATAATCGTGACAAACTCAATCAAGGAGAAACACGATGGCTGCTAAGAAGCCCGCGAAGAAAGCTGCAAAGAAAGTAGCAAAGAAAGTCGCGAAGAAAGCGGCTAAGAAGAAGAAGTAGTAGCTGAGCAGTTTGCGATACGGGCCGAGCGGGAGTCGAATCCAGACGCTGTAAAAATACCGCCGGTCCTGCCACGAAGAGGGAACAGTTCGATTCGGTTACCACTGTTTCTTCCGGCCGGAAGCAATCTACCCCCCGCAGATGCAAGTCTCCGGGGGGTTTTTTTCGCCTGTGATCGGTGCGACTCAGGGCGTCGCGTGCTCGATCAGGGGCGCGCCCCTGCAGCGGAGCGCCGGTTGAGCAAACGCGCCGCGAGCAGCACGCCGAGCACGATCGCGTAGAACAGCGGCTCGCGGATGTCGGCCTTGACCAGCCACCAGTAATGGACCACGCCGATTGCCGTGGCGACGTACGCGAGTCGGTGCAACGCGAGCCAGCTCTTCCCGCCGAGTCTGCGAACCATCGCATCGGTCGAGGTCAGCGCGAGCGGAATCAGCAGCAGGAACGCAGCGAAGCCTGCAGTGACGAAGGGGCGCTTGGCGATGTCCTTGACGATGGAGGCCAGGTCGAAGAACTGATCGAGCCAGACGTAAGTCGTGAAGTGCAGGCAGGCGTAGAAGAACGCGCTCAGCCCGAGCATTCGGCGCAGGCGCAGTAACCAGTTGAGCCCGGTCAGCTTGCGCAACGGCGTCACCGTGAGCGTGACGAGCAGCAGGATCAGCGTCCACTCCCCCGTGGCGCGCGTGATCGCCTCGATCGGGTTCGCGCCCAGTCCTCCGGTGAATGCACCGTAGGCCAGTTGCGCGAGAGGGAGCAGCGCCGCGATCAGTCCAACGCGCTTGAACCAGGTTATCGCCGTCGCCGAGGGGCGGCGGATCGATGCTGCAATCACGAATCCGACGTGACCGTGTCGGTTCAGGCTGCCGCGCGGTCGCGTTCCTCGGCCGGGAGCCTGGCCGCCACGATACGCAGATGTTCGATAAACTCGGCGCTGACGTCGGGATGACTCATCGCGTAGGCAATGGTCGCCTTCAGATAGCCGATCTTCGATCCGCAGTCGTAACGTGTGCCCTGGAACTGATAGGCAAGGACCTGTTCCTGCTTGAGCAGCGCGGCGATGCCGTCGGTGAGCTGGATCTCTCCGCCCTTGCCCGGACGCGCGTTAGCCAGATGGTCGAAGATGCGCGGCGAGAGGATATAGCGGCCGACGACGCCGAGCGTGGACGGCGCTTCTGCCGGTTTCGGCTTCTCGATGATCCCATCGATCTGATGCACGTCGTTCAGCGCCGAGCCACAGCGCACGATGCCGTATTGATCGGTGTGCTCGCGCGCGACGTTCTGCACGCCAATGATCGAGCGGCGATAGTAGCTGTAGCGCTCCACCATCTGCGTCATCACGGCGGGCTTTGCATCGATCAGGTCGTCGGCCAGGATGACGGCGAACGGCTCGTCGCCGACCAGAGGTTTGGCGCAGAGCACCGCATGGCCCAGACCGAGCGTCTCGGCCTGGCGGATGAATACGCAGTGCACGCCGGGGGGAAGAATCTCGCGCACCGTGGACAGCAGCTTCAGATTGCCGCGCTCTTCCAGCGCCGCCTCGAGTTCCGCGGCCTTGTCGAAGTGGTCTTCGATCGCGCGCTTGTTGCGACCCGTGACGAAGATCATCTCGGTCATGCCGGCGGCGATCGCCTCTTCGACCGCATACTGGATCAGCGGCTTGTCGACCACCGGAAGCATCTCTTTCGGACTCGCCTTGGTCGCCGGCAGGAAGCGGCTGCCCATTCCGGCAACCGGAAATACGGCCTTGGTGATTTCGCGTTTCATTGGAGACTCCCCATCTGTTCGAAACTCGGTTGCTGTGGTTCGGCTGCGATGCAGCGTCGGATCAGGCGCGGTTGTAGGTGTCTTCGAAGCGGACGATATCGTCTTCGCCGAGATAGGTACCCGACTGCACTTCGATCAATTCCAGCGGGATGCGACCAGGATTTTCCAGCCGATGCTTGACGCCGAGCGGGATGAAGGTCGACTCGTTCTCGGTGAGCATCACGACGTCTTCGCCGCGCGTGACCCGCGCGGTGCCGCGCACGACGATCCAGTGTTCGGCGCGGTGGTGGTGCATCTGCATAGAAAGTTTCGAGCCCGGGTTAACGGTGATCCGTTTCACCTGGAACCGATCACCGGTGTCCACCGATTCGTACGTACCCCAGGGCCGGTGCACCTTGCGATGGATCACGCCCTCTGCGCGCTTCTGCGCCTTCAGCTTGTCCACCAGCGTGCGTACGTGCTGCACGCTTTCGCGATTGGACACCAGGATCGCGTCGGGCGTTTCGACCACGACGATACCCTCGACGCCGATCGCGGTCACCAGACGGCTCTCGGCGTAGACATAGCTGTCGTGCACATCCTCGAGCACGGTTTCGCCATGCGTCACGTTACCATCGGTGTCTTTCTGCCCGACGTCCCACAACGCTTTCCACGATCCAAGATCCGACCATTCGTAGTCGACCGGATGGACGGCGGCGAGCGCGGTATGTTCGAGCACCGCGTAGTCGACCGAGATGGATGGGCACCGCTCGAGCGCCGACAACGACAACCGGGTGAAATCGAGATCGCGCTGACCCTCAGCCAGCGCTTGTCGACACGCGGCCATCAGCTGCGGCTGCAGACGTTCGATCTCGGCGATGAAAGCCTTCACCGGGAACAGGAACATGCCGCTGTTCCAGAAATAGTTGCCTTCGGCCAGAAAACGCTCGGCGCGCGCGGCTTCGGGCTTCTCGATGAATTGCGACACGACGAAGCACGCGTCGTCGTTCGGCAGATTCTTGCCGCACGCGATGTAGCCGTAGCCGGTCTCGGCCCAGCGCGGACGAATGCCGAACGTGACGAGATGACCCGCCTCGGCAGCGGGCACCGCGGCGAGCACTTCATGGCGAAATGCAGCCGCATCGGCGATGAGATGGTCGGACGGCAGAATCAGCATCAGCGCGGCAGGATCCTGCGCGCCGATGCTGAGCGCCGCGATCGCCAACGCCGGTGCGGTGTTTCGACCGACCGGTTCGAGGATGATATCGCGCGCCTTGACGTCGATTTCGTGCAGTTGCTGCGCGATCAGAAACCGGTGCTCGTTGTTGGCGAGGATTGTCGGCGCGGTCGAGCCGGTCAGCCCCGCGCACCGTAACGCGGTCGCCTGCAGCAGGCTATGGTCACCGTGAAATTTCAGGAACTGCTTCGGCAGTGCGTCTCTCGAAAGCGGCCAGAGCCGGGTGCCGGAACCTCCGGAAAGAATGACTGGATGGATGTTCATCAGGGGGCCTCGACGGATAGGGGAGCAGCGCAGGTCCGAACACCACGGAAAAGATCGACACGTGGCGCGCCGGGGGACGCGTCGGTTCGTACGGTGCAGCAAGTCTACGTGCGGCCGAAGCCGCCGACGGCGGAGCACTGCGCGAACGTCCGGTGCCAAATGTCGCAGCCAACGACAGTTCTGTCATTGATGCAGTTCAAGCAGGAACGATACCACCCGTCGATGACCGGGGGATGGCTGACACTGAATGGGCGCGCAGGTGCGTGGGCGAAAAAAAAGCGCCCCAAAAGGGGCGCAATAACTGCAAGGGACACGTTGACGCGACGGTTCTCTGCCGTCTCCGAAAACTATGGGTCGGTTGCTTACACCGCCGTACGGCGCCGTACTCCCCACAGGCCGAACAGCAGGCCGCCCGCGAACAGCGCCATGCTCGGCGGCACCGGGATCACGGTGATGAAGTCCTGTTGGTCAGGGCTGCCCAATGCCAGGAGGGGCGCACTGATGCTGCCGAGATTGGCCAGGTAGGTATTCGCCAGCGCACGCGATCCTGCGTCTCCCCCGGTCACTTCAAAACCGCCTGCATCAACAGTGTAGGCAGGGCCGGTCTCATAGACGATTTCCCAGATTGCCAGTTGCATCGCAGTGGTGGTCAGTGTCGAGGCGAAGCTTCCTGCGAAGTACGACCCCATCAGGCGCGACAAGTCGCTCGCCTTGGCGCCACCCATCGGGCTGGTATTCGGCGCCGAGGCGACCGGCACGGACGCGTAACTGTTGTAGGTCGTGCCGAAGCTGAACGTCTGGGCGAGTTCGAGACAGTAGGAAATGAATGCGGCACCGTTGAATACGCCGGAGAAGCCCCCCGCTTGAACCGACTGACCCGACTGGCCGGGACGATTCAACGTGAAATCCGAAAATCCGTTCACATAGTTGTTCTGCGTGAGAGCGGCCGATGCCGGTGCGCTGGCGGCGATCGACGCGAGCAGGCAAAGGCCCGCAGTGACGGCGCGAAGTTTGGAGACGCGCGGCGAGATGCCGGTGTCGACCGTATGCCCGAACAGGGCGGATTTGATTTGCATGAGGTACTCCAGACGTAAGTGAAGGGTGAACGTGAGGTGACGTTGACCGCCTGCGGACCCACCTTTCGATGCGCTTAAGCCGATTCGCACCGTCGTCGGCGAGTGCCGTGGAACGTGACCACAGTATTCGCGCGAGGCCGCTCGATTGCGCGTGATCTAGCGCACACGCGGACGGGTCGGTTGGTCCGATCGGACTACGAACCTCGACCGATCGAAGCTCTATTCGAGCCGCCGGCCCGACATGGGTTGCGTACCCGTCCGAATCGCAATGAGTGCAGCGGAGCCTTCGACCGTCTAACCGAAGCGCGACGCCAAGGGAGCGCGTGCGTCCAGGGAAGGTTCGGAAGGGGACTTGCGCGAGCTAACGTCGCCGCGGGTTCGACGAACCGAGGATCTTCAACGCGATCGCCTTGCCGACCGCTTGCGCACGGTTGTTCGCGCCGAGCTTGCGCAGTATCCGTTGCACGTGATTCTTCACGGTGAGCGGGCTGATCTTCAGCAGCTCCGCGATCTCGACATTGTTCTTGCCGTGTTGAACATGCTGAAGAATTCCCACTTCGCGTTCGGAAAGCAGCGGTGGACCCGCGGGCTCGCCACCATCCTGATCGCTCGCCGAAACGCGGATCAACGCAGTGTGCAGATACGGCACCAGCAGTTCGAGCAGGTACGAGACATGAGTCGGGCGGTCGGTGGGCACGCCGAAGAAGAAGAACTGGCTACCGGTCGTTTTGTTGTGATCAAGGACGCCGTGAACCGCGCACGCACGCAGCCCGAGCCGGCCCAATTCCGAACTGAAAGGCACATAGCGGTCGCTGCTGGGGACGAGCACCAGCGGACGCGCACCGTTGTTGAACCATGTTTCGCCGAGGTCGGTGATCAACCCGTTGCCTTCCGAGCAGATTTCCTGCAACACCTCGTTCGGGATCGGGGAACTGCTGAACCGGTCGATCAGCAGCGGAGTGCCCTCGGAATCGACGAGCGTGCAGACCAGAAGGCGATGCGGCAGAACGGTCTGGAACTCGCCCTCCAGCCATCGGAACATCTGATTGCGCCGGCGCACCTCGACGGCTGAAGCGATGGCTCTGAGAAAGCGCAGTTGCTCGATCTGATTGAGCGACGGAAGTTCAGCCGCACGCGTCGCACTGACGGCGGATCGATCCGGTGCGGCGCCGGAAGACTTGGGTGCGGCCGCTTCCAGCCAGCGAGGCGTTCGCTCGTACACGGGTGGGGCGCTTTGTCCGATGATTCAACCCCTCGATAGTAGGAGGCGGATTGAGATTCGGCTGCGTAAATACCCGCACTGCCTTACACGAATTATTCCGAATTCCCATGACGCCTGGTCGGCGATCGGGAAACGCATGAAACGGGCCCGCGATCGACAACGGCGCTCGCGGCACGCTCTGGGAAATGAAGTTTCAAGTGCTTTTCGCATTCAAACACAAATGCAGCAACTAAAGCCCCTCGGGGCCGCCAGCGAGGGGATCGATCGGGGGTGACGCGCGCGCCGGGGCAAATCACGGCAGCCTCGGAACAAGAAGATCAAGAAACAAAACGCCCCGGCGCGAGGTAGCGTCCGGGGCGTTGAGGGGGAGTCTGACGATGACCTACTTTCGCGCGAAAAGGATCGCACTATCATCGGCGCTGGAGCGTTTCACGGACCTGTTCGGGATGGGAAGGGGTGGTTCCACT
>JACMMK010000451.1 GCA_014379045.1 Burkholderiales bacterium | reverse complement strand
CTGCCCGCTGCCGACCACAGCAGCGCAAGCAGCGGCAGCGCCGCCATCGCGTGCTCGCTGCGCCAGCCCAGCGCACCCAACAGCGCGCCCGATGCGCAGAGCCCTGCGGTGGACGTCAGCGTCGACCCGCCCTCCGGCGATCCTGAAGCGGCCGGCTGCGGGTATCGAGGGCGGCGCAGCGCGCGCAGGGATGACAAAAGTCGAGGGACTGCGCGTGGCGCTGCCGGGACCGCACTGCGACGACGCCTATCGGGCAGCGTCGTCGCGCTCTACTGCAGCCCGGTCGAGCGCCGGCAGCAGATCCTGTCGATCGTAGGTCGCCAGCAGCGCATCGGAGCGCGAGACCCGCTTGCCGCGCACCAGATCGACCAGCACGTCGTTCAACAGCCGCGACTGCTTGTCCTCGGAGCGGCGCATGAACTCGCGCAGCGTCGACAGGCGCGCGGGATCCTCGATCGCACGCGCGACCTGAGGGCTGTTGATCAGGATCTCGGCGGCGAGCGCGAACCCGTCGCGCTGCAGTTTCGGCAACAGCACCTGACAGACCACGGCGATCAGCACGTTCTTCAGCACGTGCCGGCTCTGCGCCTGTTCATCGGGATGGAACAGCGAGACGATCTTGCTGATCACGCCCTCGGCCGAACTCGAGTGCACGGTGGCCAGCACCAGATGACCGGATTCGGCCGCGCGCAACATCGTGTCGGCGGTATCGCGATCGCGTACTTCGCCCACCATGATCACGTCCGGGCCCTGGCGCAGCGACTCGCGCAGCCCCTGCGAGAAGCTGGCGGTGTCGACGCCGACCTCGCGCTGCGTCACCACGCCACGGGGCCGCCGCAGCACATACTCGATCGGCTCTTCGATGGTGATGATGTGCGGTGGCGCTTCGCGCTGCTCCATGATGTGACGCAAGGCGGCGAACAGCGTCGTGGTCTTGCCGGCGCCGGTCGAGCCGGTCACGATCACCAGGCCCTTGCCGCTTTCGAGCAGCAGGCGTGGCAGAAACGGCGGCAGCCCGGTGTCCTTCAGCGTCAACGGATCGCGCGGAATGCGCCGCATCACCATGCGCAGGCTCTGGCCGGCATTCGCCCGGTGCACGTTCACCTGCAGTCGGGTCTCCGACGGCAGTTCGACTGCGCAGTCGATCGCATGCCGCGCGGCCAGGGTCTGCTTCCAACCGGGCAGTACGTGCTCGAGGAAGGTCTCGATCTGCCCGCGCGAGATCGCCCCTTCATCATCCAGATCGCGCAACCCCCCCGGAAGCTTCAGCGCGATCGGTGCGCCCTCGACCAGGTGAATCTCGCTGAACGGCAACTCGTCGTGGGCGAGATCAGCGATCAACTCGGACAGTTCCTTGGCCATCGGCAGGCTCCTGAGGCGGTTGCGGGATCACTCGACGTTGAACGTGCGGATACTGACGCGCAGTCCACTCGCCAGGCAGGACTTCGACCTGTTCGCCTCGCTCGGCAACCGGCTGATGTTCGGGATGAGCGTGCCGACGTTGAACAATCAACTGGCTCGCATCTACGAACCGAATGCGCCGGCGCCCACGCAGCGGCTGGCCACGTTGCAGGCGGCACGGGATCAGGGTCTGAACATCTTCGTGGCGGTCGCGCCCACCTACGCGGAGTGTGACGAGGCTGACATCCGCGCGACGATGACGGCCGTCAAGG
>JACMMK010000450.1 GCA_014379045.1 Burkholderiales bacterium | reverse complement strand
TACGACGCCAAGCCCGGCGCGGCGGCCGAGGCGCGCGAGTTCATCGGCAAGATGTTCCAGCGCGCGGCGGAGAAGGGGCAGCTGTCCGCAGACGCGGCGAACGCGGCACATGCACGGGTCGAGGTGATCGACGGCCTCGCCGGTTATGCGCGCTGCCACGTCGTGATCGAGGCGATCGTCGAGAACCTCGCGATCAAGCAGCAGCTCTTCGCCGAGCTCGAGAAGGTAGTGACTCCCGACTGCATACTCGCGACCAACACCTCGTCGCTGTCGGTGACCACGATCTCGGCCAAGCTCGAGACTGCGCATCGCTTTGCCGGGTTCCACTTCTTCAACCCGGTGCCGTTGATGAAACTGGTCGAGGTGATCGACGGGGTGCAGAGCGCACGCTGGGTCGGCGATGCGTTGATGGTGATCGGCCGTCGGATGACGCGCGAACCCGTGCGCTGCGACGACGTCCCCGGCTTCATCGTGAACCAGGTCGGGCGCGGCTTCACGATCGAGGCCGCGCACATCCTGCAGGAGAGCCTCGCCGGCATCGTCGACATCGATCGCGTCATGCGCGATGTCGGCAGCTTCCGGATGGGCCCGTTCGAGTTGATGGAACTCACCGGTCTGGACGTCACGCAGCCGGCTTCCGAGGCGATCTACCGCCAGTTCTACGAAGAGCCGCGCTACCGACCGGTGATGCTGATGCGTTCGCGTTTCGAATCGGGCGTGCTCGGGCGCAAGACGAAGCGCGGCTGGTACGAGTACGACGCCGAGATGAAGGCGCAGGTGGCACCCGAGCCACCGGCGCCCGGCGCCCGCCCGGTGAGCGTGTGGGTGAGCCGCGCCGAGCCGCACGGGCATCAGGCATTGACCAGCCTGCTCGAACAACTCGGCGCGAGCGTCGAACGCGGCGAACTGCCGAGCGCCCAGGCGCTGATCCTGGTCACGCCCTACGGCACCGATGCCACGCACTGTGCGATGGAACAGGGAGTCGACCCGACGCGCACGGTGGCGGTCGACACGCTGTTCCCGCTGCTCAAGCGGCGCACGATCATGGGCACGCCGGTGACCGATCCGGCGATGATCGCAGCTGCGCACGGGTTGCTCGCGGCGGACGGCGTCCCGGTCACGGTGCTGCGCGACAGCCCCGGCTTCATCGCACAGCGGATCGTCGCGATGATCTGCAACATCGGCTGCTCGATCGCGCAGATGAAGACCGCTTCGCCCGGCGACATCGACAAGGCGGTGACGCTCGGGCTCAACTATCCGCAGGGTCCGCTCGCCTTCGGTGACCTCGTCGGGGTCGAGCGCATCCATGCCGTGCTGGCGAACATGTATCGCATCTACGCCGATCCCCGCTATCGGCCGAATGTCTGGATGACGCGTCGGGCGAAGCTCGGCGTGTCGCTGCTCACCCCCGAATGATCAGGAGATCACCATGCTGAACGCCTATCTGTACGACGGACTGCGCACCCCGATCGGTCGCCATGCAGGTGCACTGGCCGGCGTTCGTCCCGACGACCTGCTCGCGGGCGTGATGAAGGAACTGATGGCGCGCAGTGCGTTCCGCCCCGAGCAGCTCGAAGACATCGTCGTCGGCTGCGCGAACCAGGGCGGTGAAGACTCGCGTTGCATCGCTCGTCACGCGGGGCTGCTCGCGGGACTGCCGATCGAGGTCGGTGGCACCGTGCTCCAGCGCAACTGCGCGAGCGGCCTGAATGCCGTCGCGTATGCCGCGCAGGTGGTGACGGCCGGTGAAGGCGACCTGTTCCTTGCCGGCGGGGTCGAGAGCATGAGCCGCGCGCCGTTCGTAATGGGCAAGTCCGAGTCGGCATACAGCCGCGAGATGCGGGTGTTCGATTCGACGATCGGCGCGCGCTTCCCGAATCCGAAGATCGAGAAGCAGTTCGGCGCCGACACGATGCCCGAGACCGCCGACAATCTGGCGCAGGATTACGACGTGCCGCGTGCGGCCGCCGACAAGTTCGCGGCCGCGTCGCAACACAAGTATGCAGTCGCGAAAGGCGAGGGCTTCTTCGCCGGCGAGATCGCGCCTGTGACGATCCCTCAACGCAAGGGCGATCCGAAGGTGATCAGCGAGGACGAGCATCCACGCGCCGACACCACGCTCGAAACCCTGCAGAAGTTGAAGCCGCTGAACGAGGGCGGCGTGACCACGGCCGGCAACGCCTCGGGCGTCAACGACGGCGCGATCGCGCTGCTGATCGGCTCGCGCGAGATCGGCGAGAAGGCCGGCGTCAAGCCGATCGCGCGCATCCTCGCCAGTGCGGCTGCGGGCGTGCCGCCGCGGATCATGGGGTTCGGTCCGGTGCCGTCGTCGCAGAAGGCGCTCGCGCGCGCGGGGCTCACGCTGCAGGACATGGACGTGATCGAGATCAACGAAGCGTTCGCGGCCCAGGTGCTCGCGTGCCTGAAAGGGCTCGGCACCTCGTTCGACGACCCGCGCGTCAACATGAACGGTGGTGCGATCGCGGTCGGACATCCGCTCGGTGCGTCGGGCGCGCGGATCGCGCTGACTGCCGCACGGCAACTTCAGCGCACCGGTGGCCGCTATGCGCTGGTCAGCCTGTGCATCGGCGTCGGGCAGGGCATGGCGATGGTGATCGAGCGCTGCTAGGGCCGGCGCGCGCGACGGACCGCACGCGCCTGTTGATGACCGGGGTGTCGACAAGCGTGATTCCACGCGCACGCGCGCTTCGTCGATAACAGCCGCCGGACTCAGGCGCGCGCGGCGCGCCGACTTCGTCGAGCAGAGGCAGACGCGATGGCAGCCACGCGCTCATCCGAACCCGCTGCGGTGACCCTGTCCGGGGCAGCGTTCACCTGGGACGATCCGTTCCTGCTCGAAGACCAGTTGACCGGCGACGAGCGCGCGATCCGCGACGCGACACGCGAGTATGCGCAGGCGAAGCTGATGCCGCGCATCGTCGAGATGAACCGTCACGAGACCTTCGATCGCGCGATCCTCGGCGAGATGGGCGCGCTCGGGCTACTCGGTGCGACGCTGGAGGGCTACGGGTGCGCCGGCATCGGCTATGTCGCCTACGGCCTGGCGATGCGCGAACTCGAACGTGTCGACACCGCGTTCCGCTCGGCCTGCGGCACGCAGGGCACGCTGTCGATGCTGCCGATCCACGCGTACGGGTCCGAAGCGCAACGCGCGAAGTATCTGCCGCGGATGGCGACCGGTGAGCTGCTGGGCTGCTTCGGACTGACCGAACCCGATCACGGTTCCGACCCCGGCAGCATGACGTCGCGCGCGCTCAAGGTCGACGGCGGCTGGCGCCTGCACGGCAACAAGATCTGGATCACGCATGCGCCGATCGCCGACCTGATGATCGTCTGGGCGAAGGCCCATGGCGGCGAAGCGCGCGACGGCACGATCCGCGGTTTCATCCTCGAACGCGGCATGGCCGGTCTGTCGACGCGCCGGATCGAAGGCAAGTTCTCGGTGCGCGCGAGTCCGACCGGAGAGATCGTGATGGACGATGTGTTCGTCCCCGACGATCAGTTGCTCCCTGGCGCGAGCGGACTCAAGGGTCCGTTCGGCTGTCTGAACAACGCGCGCTTCGGCATCGCCTGGGGCGCGCTCGGGGCGGCCGAGTTCTGCTGGCACGCGGCGCGTCGCTACACGCTCGAGCGCAAACAGTTCGGACGTCCGCTGGCGGCGAACCAGCTCGTGCAGAAGAAGCTTGCCGACATGCAGTGCGAGATCGCGATCGCGCTGCAGGCGGTGTTGCGCGTGTCGCGACTGCGCGAGGAGAACCGCGCCTCGCCCGAGATGGTGTCGATCATCAAGCGCAATTCGGCGGGCAAGGCACTCGAGATCGCACGCATGGCGCGCGATCTGCACGGCGGAAACGGCATCGCCGACGAGTACCACGTGATCCGTCACCTGCTGAACCTCGAGACGGTCAACACGCTCGAAGGCACCGCCGACATCCACGCGCTGGTGCTGGGGCGGGCGATGACCGGGTTGTCGGCGTTCAGCTGAGCCGTCTACTCGGGCTTGATGCCGGCCTTCTTCACCAGCTCGACATACTTCGTCGCCTCGTCGCGCATGAACGCGTCGAACTGCGCCGGCGCCATGGGTGCCGGCGCGTCGAAGCCGAGCTCGGCGAATCGCTTCTGCACGTCGGGCAGGCCGAGCGCCCGCGTCGTCTCGGCGTGCAACCGGCTGATGACCGGCGCCGGCGTCTTCGTCGGCGCGACGAGTCCGATCCACCCACGGAACTCGTAGCCCTTTAACCCGGACTCGTCGACCGTCGGCAGGCTCGGCAGCATCGCGGCGCGGGTCATCGGGGTGACCGCGAGCGCGCGCAGCTTGCCGTCCTGCACGAACCGGATCGACGTCGAGATCGTGTCGAACATCACGTCGATGTGGCCGGCGACCAGGTCGGCGACCGCCGGCGCACCACCCTTGTACGGTACATGCACCATTTGCGCGCCGGTCAGCGCGCGGAACATCTCGGTCGACAGGTGCTGGACGCTGCCGACGCCGGCGGAGCCATAGCTCAGCTTGTTCGGGGCTGATTTCGCGATACGGATCAGATCGGCGACCGTCTTCGCCGGCACGCGCGGATTGACGACGACGATGTTCGCCTGAAACGCGGCGAGCGTGATGCCGGCGAAGTCGCGCTGCGGATCGAAGCTCATGTTGGCGATCACCGCTCTGTTCGCAGCGAGCGGGCCGCCACTCGACATCATCGTCGTGTACCCGTCGGGGGCGGCCTTGGCTGCGGCTTCGCCGGCAATATTGCCCGACGCCCCGGGTCGGTTCTCGACGATGAGCGGGGTACCGAGCGCTTCGCCGATCGGCGCGCTCAGGATGCGTGCGGTCAGGTCCACCGAGCCCCCCGGCGCGAAGCCGACCAGGACGCGGATCGGTTTTGCCGGCCAGGCCTGCGCGATGGCGCTGCCGACGGTGCCCAACAGGCAGGCCGCGAGCACGAGTGCACACGGGAAACGAGGGGCGACGAGACGGTTCATCGAAGGACTCCGGTGGCTTGCTTTATCATCGAGCCCCGATTGCAAGTTCAGTGCCACTTCGATACCGAAGAACGTCAGCGCCGACCGTCAGATGTCCCAGTTCGACCCGAACCTGTTCAAGCTTGCGATGCGCCGCGCCGCCACGGCGGTGTCGGTGGTCACCACGGACGGGCCGGGCGGGCGCGTCGGGGTCACCGTCAGTTCATTCTGTACCGCGACCGCCGACCCGCCGCAGATGCTCGCCTGCGTCGGCAAGAGCGGTCCTGCGGCGGCCGCGATCCGCGCGAACCGGGTGTTCTGCGTCAACGTGCTCGATCGCGTGCATCGGCATGTCGCCGACAGTTTTGCCGGACGGGTTGAACGCTGGCGCAACGACCGCTTCGCGTGCGACCAGTGGAAGACGCTCGCCACCGGCGCGCCGGTGCTCGATCACGGCATGATCGCGCTCGACTGCACGCTCATCCACGAGACCGAACTGTCGACGCACTTCGTGTTCATCGGCCATGTGGAGAGCGTCGCCGTCAACGAGGGTTCGCCGTTGCTCTACGCCGATGCGCACTACCGGCGCATGACGGAACGCGATCAGATCGCGGCGGACGATCCGGCGTCGTAGTTGGGACAGGCGATCTGCGATGACTGCGCCGGCTCGGGCCGATCATCCGGGACGCCACCCACTGGCGTAAAGTTTGCTCCCGGTACATCGTGTAAAGGACGCGCCTGTCCGTACCATGCCACCTCCGCCCGGATTTTTTCTCGGCGCGCAGGCGCCCCTGCCAAGCGAATCGACCCCGAGAAGCACTGACCATGACCTTCCGTGTCCCATCACCGGCATTCGCCCTCGTCGTCCTCGCCACCAGCCTGATGCCGACGCAGCTCGCAGCGCAGGGCTTCCCCGCGCGACCGCTCAACCTGGTGGTGACGGTGACGGCGGGCGGGTCGATCGATGCGGTTGCGCGACTGATTGCCGCCGACCTCGGTCCGGCGCTGGGCCAGCCGGTGCTGGTGGTCAATCGCCCGGGCGCGGGCGGCAATGTCGCCGGCGAGTCTGTCGCGCGCGCAGCGCCCGACGGGCACACGCTGATGATCAGCAGTTCGAGCACCCTCACCGTGAATCCGCATGTCTACAAGAGCGTCCCGTTCGATTCGGTCAAGAGCTTCACCCCGATCGTGATGCCGGCACGCCTGAACCTGATCCTGGCCGTGCATCCGCGCCATGCGGTCAGCACGGTGAAGGAGTTCGTGGACCTGCTGAAGGCGCAGCCGGGCAATCTCAAATACGGCTCGTCGGGCAACGGGACCAATCCGCAGCTGGCGGGCATCCTGTTCGGAATGCAGACGAGTACCAGCGCGCTGCACGTTCCCTTCAGCGGAATCGCGCCGGCATTGAACGCGCTGCTGGCAGGGCAGGTGGACTACATGTTCGACTCCGCCACCTCGGTGCCGCATGTCCACGCGGGCAAGGTGAAGGCGCTTGCCGTGGTGGGGCCGGCACGCCTGCCCTCGCTACCCTCGGTGCCCACGCTGGGCGAACTGGGCTTCCCGGACATGACCATGGTCAACGGCTTCTATGCGGTGGTGAGCACCGCGGGCGCACCGGCCGACGTGGTGACCCGGCTCAACACCGAGATCGTGCGCATCATGCGGCAGCCCACGGTCATGGATCGCGTCAGCGCGATGGGACTGGTGAATACCACCTCCACGCCCGAGCAGCTGGGCCAGGCGATCAGCGATGACCTGCGCCGGCTCGGGCCGATCATCCGGGACGCCAAGATCTCGGTCCAGTAAACGCGCCTTCCGGTTAGCAGGAGGGAATCATGGGCGACACCTATCCCCGGCTTCGCGTGGCGGCCGCCCAAGCCGGCACGACTTTCCTGGACCGCGAATCGGCCGTGGAGCGCGCATGTTCGCTCATCGGCGAGGCCGGCGCGCTCGGTGTGGACATGCTCGGCTTTGCGGAGAACTTCATTCCGGGCCATCCCGTCTGGTACTACTTCCATCCGGCTTTCAGCCGGCAGAGCATGGATATGGCGACCGCGTTGTTCGCCAATTCGGTGGAGATTCCCGGGCCGCAGACCGAGGCGATTTGTGCGGCCGCCGCCGCGGCCCGCGTGTTCGTCGTGATCGGGGTCACCGAGCGACGGGCCTCGACCACCGGCACCCTCTACAACACCCAGGTATTCATCGATCGCACCGGCACGATAGTCGGCAGGCACCAGAAGCTGATGCCCACGATGAGCGAGCGACTCGTGCACACCGGCGGCGGCGGCGACAGCCAGCGTACCTGGCCTTCCGAGTTCGGCCCGGTCAGCGGGCTGGTGTGCGGGGAGAACTCCAATCCGCTCGCCCAGGCGGTAATCGCCTCGCAGTACTCGCGCATCCACGTGGCCTCGTGGCCACACCACTTCAAACCCACGCCCGGCTTCCCGGATATGCCGGAGATGAGCCTGCTGGTGGCACGCAACGTGGCCTACACCTGCAAGTGCTTCGTGATCAGCGCGTGTGGCATCGTCACGCCCGAGATGGCCGGGCGGCTCCCCGCCACCGAGACCGATCGCGCCTGGTTGCGTGATCCGGCGCACAGCGGCGGTTCGGTCATCGTCGATCCGCGCGGCGTGGCGATCACCGATGTCTGGCTGGGCGATCGGGAAGGCATCCTCCATGCCGACATCGACCTCGAACTCACGGTGCGCTCGAGACTCGTGCACGACTTCGGCGGGCACTACAACCGACCCGACGTGTTCCATTTGCAGGTCAACCAGACAAGTCAGCCCCTGGTCTCCCATGTGGGTGAGCCCGCGTGGCACGCCCCTCCTGTTGCACCCGGCGAGCGCGCGATTGGATCCGGCGCCCACGGCGCTTCGTCGCGGGCGCCATCATTGCTTCCGGCGGCGCAGGGCCTGTTGGCCAAACCGAAGTAGCCGGAAGCAGCGCAGCGGAGCGACCGAGTTGGGGCGCGCGCCGCTCAGGCCGTAGCCTGCCTCGCCGCCAAGCGCGCCTGTTCCTCGGAGTAGATCGCATCATCGGCGTACCCGACCGGGCCCGGCCTGCCCGATCCGATGAAGGTCTGCATGTAGACGTCGACGTCGCCGTCGTTTTCGAACCCGTGCAGCACCCCCGCGGGACACGAGATTGCCTCCCAGCGGTTGAGGCGCGCCGACACCCGGTTGCCCTGGGCATCCTCCAAGAACACCGTGAGCACGCCCTCGAGCACGAAGAACGCTTCCTCGACCTCATGGGTGTGGGCAGAGCCGCCCTGGCCCGGGGGCACCTGCATGATGCTCAGCGTGAAGCCGCCCGCCGGAATCGCGTTCGGGTCATGCTTGCCCGAGCCTCCGGCGCCAATGAAGCGATGCTGCCCGCGCCGGCGGCCTTCGACCTGCGAGTCGGCGAAGGCGTCCCAGTCACCCGGGATCTCGGCAAAACGCGCTACGCGGGTCTCGAGCAGATCCTGTAGCGACACGCCGGCACAAGCCGGGTCGATGGGGTGTTTGATCGATGGCACGATGATTCCCTCTACTTGCTATCAAACCGGACGGCTCGATGTATTGCCGACGCCGCCAAGGCCAGCTCGGCACACCCGTCTCCCCCTACAACAGCATTCCCCCGCTCGCACCCGCTCCTTCGTCGCTTCGCTCAATCGCGCTTCCGGCCGACGCCGTCAGTCGACGTTCACCACATTCAGATCGACCAGCTGATCGCGTGTCAGCCAGTTCATCTCGCTCGCAAGAAACTTCGCACCCGAGTCGACTATGCGTACCGACGCGCCCATCGTCATCACGTACAGTGCCCAGCGCGCGGCCGCCTGCGCCGACAGCTGTTCGATCTCGAAGATCAGCCGCTGCGCGGATTCGACGCTGCCCTGCGCGCGCGCCTTTTCCATGATCCCGGCGATCTTCTGGACCGTCTGCGGATTGCCGGCGATGGTCGGCATGTGGATGCCGTAGCGTCCGCCTTTCTCGATCCGGCGCGCGACGCCGCCGCGGAACGCATCGGCGCAGGCGCTCGCGCACGACGCGCCTGCCGGTATGCGCGTGGCGAGCCCGGCCTTGCGGATCAGGCGGCCGAGTTCGAGGCCGTCGGGCTCCGAGCCGCCGCCCGAGTCGAACAGGATTTCTTCGATCTTGCCCGCGCGCTGCAGTTCCTGCGCGAAGCGCTGGGCATCGCCGCGCGCGATCATGCCGCCGCGCGGATACTTCTCGCTCCGCGCTTCGTCGCGGATCAGCATCACGCGCCGACCCTGATAATCCATCACAACGAAATCGACCGCCCCGGCCGGTGGCGTCGCCCCGAGGATGCACGCAACCAGCAGGACCGACAGGCCGGCGCGCGCAGTGATCATGTGCTGGAACGCTCGCAAGACAATCATCGACCGCTCAGACGCGGGTGCGCGCGCCGGTGCCCGGATCGCGACAGAACGTCGCGGTCTGCCGCACTTCCTGCCCCTGGATCACGGCGATCTCGCGCACCTGCTCGCAGCCTTCGCGTCCGGCGACCTGCGTCGGACCCATCGCCTGTGCGCTGCCGCGGGCATTGCCCGTCCATGCGACCGTCGGTGTTTCGGTCGGTGGC
>JACMMK010000449.1 GCA_014379045.1 Burkholderiales bacterium | reverse complement strand
CTCTCCGGACGCTTCGAGGCGGCCGCGAAGTCCCCGGCGAGCACGGTGGTGAGCTTGGAAAAGTCGAGGCGACGGCGCAGCGCATCGACGATCTGCGCGGGCGTGGTCGCCGCGACCTGCGCGTCGAGCTTCCCCTGGAAGGCGTAGGTACGCCCGAGGAACTGGTTGCCCGCGAGTGCAGCGGCGAGCCGGGAATCGGCCGAACGCGCAACGCGCACCGACTGCAGGTAGCCGGTTTTCGCGCTGGCGACTTCTTCATCGGTGAAGCCGCCGCTTAGCGCGCGCTCGAGTTCCTCGCGCACCACACGTTCGAGCCGTGCGGCGTTCTCCGGTGCGAAGATCGCCCCCGCCTGGAACGCGCCGCTTCGATCGAGGCTGCCAGCGGCGATCTGCGCCCACACCGAATACGACAACCCCTCGTCCCGGCGCACCCGCTGCGCCAGGCGCGAACTCAGGAATCCGCCCCCGAGCAACTGCTCGCCGAGCAGCAACGCCGGATAGTCCGGGTCGTCGACGCGCAGCGGCAGATTCATGCCGATGCGAAAGTACGCGTTGGCACGATCGGGGGTCTCGAGCACGATCCGCGAAGGCGCCACTTCCGCATACACCGAAGGGATGCGTTCGTAGCGGGCCGGGCTCTGCCAATCGCCGAACAGTCTGCCCATCAACTCGGTGATCGTCGCTTCGTCGAAGTCGCCGACAGCGGCGAACTCGCCGCGCGATGCGCCGTAGAAGTCGCGATGGAAACTGCGCACGCCGTCGAGCGTCACCGCGCGCGTTTCCGCGAGCTGCTCGTCGAGCGACCCGTAATGGCGCACGTCGCCGTAGGGGTGGGTGTTGAAGTGACGGTTGAAAGCGAGCGCACCCAACGACGACGGATCCTGGCGCTGGCGATCGATGCCCGCGATCGCCTCGGCACGCAACTCGTCGAGATCGCGCTGCGGGAACGCAGGCTCGCGCAGCACCTGCGCCACCAGCGTCAGTACCGCAGGCAGTTCGCTCCTGACCGTCTGCCCTGATACCGTCACTGCCGTCGGGCCGCCCCCGATGCCGACCTGCGCGCGCAAGCGGTTGAACTCGTCCTGTATCTGCTGGCGATCGAGCTTGCGCGTGCCGCGCATCAGCATCGAGCCGGTGAAACCCGCCTCGGTGCCGCGGCCGAACACCGACTTCTCGTCGCCGAAGCGAAGCGTCAACTGGAAGTTGACCGTCTCGCCGCGCGTGCGTCGCGGCAGCAGAACGAGGTCGAGGCCTGCCGGTAGCTTGCGCCGCAGCGTGCGCTGTTCGATGTTTTGCGGCGAGGGATCGAAGGTTTCGCCTGCGGCCAGTGCGGTGTCGCCCTTGAAGTCGCGCAACAGTTCGGCCAGATTCGGCGCGGACGGAATCTCGGCCCGGTCCGGCTTCGCGTCGGGGATGAACACGCCCAAGGTACGGTTCGCCGGCTTGAAGTAGGTCTGCGCGACCCGGTTCACGTCGTCGGCAGACACCTTGCGCAGCCGGTCGCGATGCAGGAAGAACAGGCGCCAGTCGCCGATCGCGATCCACTCGCTCATCGTGCGCCCCAGCGCCTGCGGGTTCGCGAGCACCTGATCGTACTGGCGCAGCAGCGCGACCCGCACGCGCTCGACCTCGGCTTCGGTGACCGGATCTTTCGCCAGATTCTCGAGCGTGCCGGTGAGCGCGTCGCGCGCGGCATCGATCGGTTGCGCGAGCGACAGTTGCGCGCCATAGAGCGCGCTGCTGGCTTCGCGTTGCTGCTGGTCGAAGCCGAATACCGATACGGCGCGTTTGGTGTCCACCAGCGCGCGGAACAGCCGGCCCGCAGGGGGGGTGCGCAATACATCGGTCAACACGTCGAGCGCGGCGGCGTCGGCATGCGAGGCCGGTGGAATGTGATAGGAGGCGACCACCGCCTGCACGTCGCCGGTGCGGCGCAGCGTCACCAGCCGTTCGCCATCCTGTGTCGGCTCGACCGTGTAGGTCAGCGGCAGCGCGCGCTTGGGCGCAGCGATCGCACCGAAATGCTTCGCCACCAGCTGCAGCGCGAGCGGCTCGTCGAACTGCCCGGCGAGCAGCAGCACCGCGTTGTCCGGCTGATAGTACGTGCGGTAGAACGCCTGCAACCTGTCGATCGGTACGTTCTCGATGTCCGAGCGCGCGCCGATCGTGCTGTTGCCGTAGTTGTGCCAGAGGTACGCCGACGAGGTGACGCGCTGCACGAGCACGCGCACGGGACTGTTCTCGCCTTGCTCGAATTCGTTGCGTACCACCGACATCTCGGGGTCGAGTTCGCCCCGGGTGATCGCCGCGTTGACCATGCGGTCGGACTCCATTGCGATGACCCAGCGCAGGTTGTCCTCGCTTGCCGAGAACGTGCCGAAGTAGTTGGTGCGATCGTTCCAGGTGGTCCCGTTCGACCAGGCGCCGCGCTCGGACAATTCCTTGGAGATGTTCGGATGGTTGGCGGAGCGCCGGAACAACAGGTGCTCGAGCAGGTGGGCCATGCCGCGTTCGCCGTAGCTTTCGTGGCGCGAACCCACCAGATAGGTGATGTTGGCCATGAACGTGGCACTCGAGGCGTCGGGGAACAACAGCACGCGCAGGCCGTTGGCGAGTCGATACTCGCTGATGCCTTCGACGCTGGGGCCGCGCGTGACGCCGGGAGGCAGTGCCGGGGTCGAAAGCGTGCCTTGCGCGCGCACGGGCGAGGTCGAGGTGAACAGCGCGGCAAACGGGGTGGCGAGCATGAGGAGCGCGGTCAGCAGGAGGTGTCGGGAAGGAGAGGGGCGAAGCAGCGGCATGGACGGGGGACTGCGCAGTGGACAAACCTGGGAAGGGTCGCGAGCCGCATCCAGGCGATCGCAACAGGGGGACGACGGCAACCAGCGCCCAGACGGCACGGCGCCGCAATCTGTATCGCCCACGTTCGGGCTGTAACACCGAGACGCACTCACGCGCTCTGTTGCGCCGATTATGGAGCAAGGCCGACGAGGGTCGCGTGATACAGTCCCGCGTCGTAGCAGAACAACGAGCCAGACAAGAGGAAACCCCCGATGGCCAGCGTGCCCAACCAGATTTCCGCGATCCAGGCTGCACGAGAGATCGCTGCGGGCCGGCTTACCAGTGAAGCCCTGGTGCGTGCATGTCTCGGACGCATCGCCGAGCGCGACCCGACGGTTCTGGCGTGGGCGTTCCTGAATCCCGACCTCGCGCTCGAGCAGGCGCGCGCCTGCGACCGCGGCCCGAAGCGGGGCGTACTGCATGGCGTGCCGGTCGGTGTCAAGGACGTGATCGACACCGTCGACATGCCCACCGCCTACAACTCGCCGATCTACGCGGGACATCGGCCGCGCGCCGATGCCGCATGCGTGGCTGCCGTGCGGCGCGCCGGCGCCGTGATCCTCGGCAAAACCGAAACCACCGAATTCGCGAACAACCATCCGGCGCGCACGCGCAATCCGCACAACCTGAGTCACACGCCCGGGGGGTCGTCGAGCGGGTCGGCCGCGGCGGTTGCCGATTACATGGTGCCGTTCGCGTTCGGCACGCAGACTGGCGGCTCGACGATACGACCGGCGGCATTCTGCGGCATCGTCGGCTACAAGCCCACGTTCAACACGATCAATCGCGGCGGCATGAAGTTCGTGGCCGAGTCGCTGGACACGATCGGCACCCACGCGCGCAGCGTCGAGGACGCCGCGTTGCTGGCGTGCGCTGCGTCGGGGCGACCGATGCCGGAGTTCTCGCGTTTCAAGGGCAAGCCGAAGGTGGGTGTGTACCGCACGCCGCACTGGGACAAGACAGATGAGCGCACGCGCATGCTGCTCGCCGATGTCGTCGACAAGCTGCGCGCCGCGGGCTGGACCGTCGTCGATGCCGACCTGCCGCCGCAAGCGGTCGCGATCTACGATGCCAACTCGACGATCATGCAGTTCGAAGAAGCGTATTCGCTGGGTTACGAGTTCGATGTCCATCGCGCGCAATTGAGTGAAGATCTGACGGCGCGCATCGAGCGCGGACGCGCCACCTCGCGCGACCTGTACGAACGCGCGATCGACGTGGTGCTCGAGGTCGGCGCGATGTTCGTCGACGCGTTCCGCTCGGTCGATGTGCTGCTGACGCCGAGTGCGCCGGGCGAGGCGCCGTTCGGTCTCACGACCACCGGCAACGCGCTGTTCAACCGCAACTGGACGACGCTCGGTCTGCCGTGCGTGACGATTCCGGTTGGGCAGGGACCGAAGGGGTTGCCGCTCGGGGTGCAGTTCGTCGGCCCGTATCGTGGTGATTCGACGGTGCTGCTGGCCGCCGATGCGGCCTGGAAGGCGATCTCGCGCTAGACGTCGTACGCGCGGTGATGATCGAGGCACCGCACGTTGCATGGCCGAGCGCTGCGGGCGGATGGCTGCTGCTCGGCGTCGTCGTCGTCGGGGTCGCGGGTGAAGCGGTTCCGGGCTTTCCGGGGTGGCTCGCCGGCGTGTGCGCGTGGGCTGCGGCATTGCCGCTGTGGCCACGCCTCGGGCGGCGCCAGCGAATGCTCGTGGTGACCATGTTGTTGCTGGGTGCCGGCGGTATCGGCTGGGGCTTCGCACACGGGCAGACCGGGCTCCTGGAGAAGGCGCTCACGCTCAACACGATGATCATCGCGATGCTGGTCGGGGTCGCGTTCCTGCCGTTGGTCAGCGTGCGCGCGCAGTCCGGCGAGCCGGCGCTAAAACGCGGGCGGCTCGCGCTGCTGCGCACGATCGTCGGCGTGCACCTGTTCGGATCGGTGATCAATCTGACCGCAGCGCTGATCGCCGCCGACCGTTTGCGCCGGCACGCGCCGACGGGTCCGGCCGATGCCG
>JACMMK010000448.1 GCA_014379045.1 Burkholderiales bacterium | reverse complement strand
TCGAGCACGCCCGAAGAACTCGGCCGCTTCGTGTCGAGCGAGACCGACAAGTGGGCGCGCATCGTCAAATCGGCTGGGATCGCACCCGAGTGAGAACGAGCGAATCGCGCTCCGAGGCGATCGAGCGGTCGCTGCTCGGACCCGAGCAGGGCGATCACGCGCACGACGCCGCGACTGCGGGCCCCGTGCTCACGCCCCCGGAGCGGGCGCACTTCGAACGCGAGGGGTTGCTGGTCTTGCGGGGATGGTCGCCGCCGAACCTGGTGATCGCCGCGCGAGAGGCGTCCGAGGAGCAACTCATCGCGCGACGCGACCCGCTCGAACTCGAGGTCGACGTCGGCTATCCCGGCGCTCCCGGGTCGCGCTCGACGGCAGGCGGTGACACGGTGCGCCGGCTTCTGCGCGCGTATGAACGCGACGAGTCGTTTCGCGCGCTGGGCACCTCGGGCCCGCTGGGCGCCGTGTTGCGCGAATTGATGACCGGGGCGACGGGCGATGAGGCAGCGCAACCTTCTGCTCCGGTGCTGCTCGTCCAGTCGCATCACAATTGCGTGATGACCAAGATGCCGAGCTTCTCGAGCGCGACGCATTGGCACCAGGACATCCGGTACTGGTCGTATCAGCGCCCCGAACTGATCTCGGCCTGGTTCGCGCTGGGCAGCGAGATCGAAGAGAACGGGTGCCTGTCATTCATCCCGGGTACGCACCGGATGCGCTTCGGCCATGAGCAACTGGACGAACGCCAGTTCCTGCGCACCGAACGAGACGACAATCAGATGTTGTTGGCGACGCGGGTCACGCCCTCGCTCGCACCGGGCGACCTGGTGCTGTTTCACTGCCGGCTGTTTCACGCCGCCGGCAGCAATTTCACGACCACGCCGAAGTTCTCGCTCGTGTACACGTATCGTGCGGCGGGTAACTCGCCGCTCGCGGGAACGAAGTCGGCGTCGCTGGCGGATATCCCGATCTAGCATTGCGCTGGAGCTGCGACTACTCGGCCCTCAGCTTTCGCGCATCGATCAACGCTGCCCACATCTTCGATTCACGCGCGATTTCCTTCGCGAATGCCTCGGGCGTGCTCGCGATCGGATCCATGCCGAGCTGGTCGAGCCGGGTCTGCACGTCGGGCAGCTTGAGAATCCGCGCGCAATCCTGATAGATGCGCTGCACGATCGCCGCCGGCGTGCCCGCGGTCGACATCAGCGCGAACCACCCCAAGTTGTCGAAACCCGGGAGGGTGTCCGCCACGGTCGGGATCTCGGGGGCCTGGCGCGCTCGCGCGCGACTGGTTACGGCGATCGGCCGGAGCTTCCCCTGCCCGATCTGACCCATGATGGTCGAGATGCTCACCGCAGCGAACTGGACTTCACCGCTCAGCACCGCGGCATTGGCTTGTCCGCCGCTGCTGTAGGGAACGTGGGTCGCATCGATCCCGGCCACGAAGGCGAAGCTCTCGGCGCCCAGGTGCGTCTGCGATCCGATGCCGGCCGAGGCGAAGGTGACACCCGCCGGTCTGGACTTCGCGAGCGCGATGAGTTCCTTCACCGTCTTCACCGCAAGCGTCGGCGAAACGACGATCACCTGGGGATTGCTGGCGAGAATGGTGATCGGAGCGAGATCGCGGGCCGGCTGGTATGCGAGCCGGGAGTAGAGGAACGGATTCGCCGTCAACAGGGTACCCGAGGGCACGAACAGCGTGTGGCCGTCGGGGTTGGCCTTCGCGACCAACGTGCCACCGATCGCCCCGCCGGCGCCAGGCCGGTTATCGACCAGCACGGACTGTCCCCAGGTCGACGCGAGCGTCGGCGCGATGACGCGCGCCAGGATGTCGGTAGCCCCTCCAGGCGCGAACGGCACCACCAGGCGCACGGCACGCACCGGATAGTCGGCCGCATTCACGGTTGCGCAGTGGGCACCGATCGCGCCGATGATGGCGAGCGTCGCGACGACTGCCGCCGACGCCGATCGTCGAGCCCGCGACGAGCGGCCCGACACCTGACAGGTGTCGGGATCCACGTAGCCGAATCGGGCTCCACTCATCGGCCCTGGGCTTCCTTCGATCAGGAACGGAGGAGCAGGACGATGGGCCTTATGCTGCGCGCTCGCGTCTGCGCCTTTCTTCCAACCTCGTGCAGGAGGCTCCACCGAATGCCTGATCACATCCCCCACCGGAAGCTCACGCTCGACGGCGCCCTGCGCGCGGTGCAGGCCGGGATCGCGAAAGCCGCTGCGATGAACGTGCCCCAATGCATCACCGTCGTCGACGACGCTGGATGCCAGATCGCCTTCGTGCGCATGGACGGAGCGCGTTTCCTGAGCCTCGAGTCGTCGCTGCACAAGGCGATGACTGCGGCGTCTTCGCGACGCCCGACCGGTCCGCGCGAGGCCGATGTCGAAGTAAAGATCGCGATCACTACCGGTGGACGGAACATCGCGCTGCTCGGTGGCATCCCAATCCTCGTGAAAGGTGTGTGCATCGGTGCGGTAGGCGTGGGCTCGGGCACCGGCGCGCAGGACAGGGAGGTGGCGCTCGCCGCGGTTTCCGCGATCCGGGGTGCGCAGCGCCGCTTTTGACAAGAGCTTCATGCGTGCCCATCGCCGCGGCCCTGCTGCCGAGCCAGGGCGGCTGCGACCTTGGCCGAGGCGCCGTTCACGGCGCCGAGCTTCTCTCCCGCACGCAGGCGTTCCAGACGCGAGGGTTCGAGCGTTTGCATCGGCATCGCGGTGGCATGGATCGCCGCGATGTCTTCGGCCGGCACCACCAGCACGCCGCCGGTGTCGGCGAGCACGGCCTGGCCTGGAAGCACCGCGACCCCGCCGCACGCGACCGGCAGATTGAGTGCGCCTCCCAGGGCCACCGATTGGCCGGTCAACAGCGCATCGCCACGGCACCAGACCGGCAGGTCGTACTGGCGGATCTCGGCAAAATCGCACGCCCGGCCGTCGATCACCACCGCGGCGACGCCCGCGAGCTTTGCCGCGAGCGCCACCACGCCGCCCATGCATGCGTGGCGGTTGTCTCCCAGCCGATCGATGATCAGCACATCGCCTGGACGAACGTGATCGAGGACGTACGGCATCATCGTCGTATCGAAGCCCGGCATCATCACGGTCACCGCCGTGCCGACCACGCGCCGCCCTGCAATCACCGGCATGATCGCCGGGTCGACGAAGCCCCAGTGACGGAAGTGTCCCACGGTGACCGGATCTATCTCGAGCAGCATCGCGAGCAGTTCCGGGGCGACGGGCTCTGGCATCGGGCGGGTGACGAGCATCGGAGGTGCGCTCCTTGGGCGGGTGGCCAACCTTCAGGATGACGGAAAGCCTCGGCCGTTACCAGCGCTCGTGCGCCCCCAGGTCACCGCGACGTCGGTCGGCGCAGGCGCTGCGCGCAGCGTCTACCGACCCTGTGACCCACGGTACGAAGCCCGGGGCATGAAGGTCGAAGTCGATTGACGCGAAGTTTCCGGCGCACCTACACTCGACCCAACGACTTCCGCACCGTCCGGCCGCGTCGAACACGTCGCACCCCGCACTGGAAGCGCGAAGCGAACGGAGGAAGTGCATGGTCAGCCGTTTCCGTGCCGCAGTCTGCACGCTCGCCATCGCTGCGACGGGTGTCGCCAGCGCTCAGGACAAGTATCCGGCGCAGCCGGTACAGGTCATCATCCCGTACTCGGCCGGCGGCAATTCCGACGTGATGGGACGTGCCTTCCTCGACAATCTGTCGAAGGCGCTGGGCAGCCAGTTCGTCGTGACCAACCGGGACGGTGCAGGCGGCACGATCGGCTTCGCCCAGCTCGCCGCAGCGCGGCCTGACGGGTACACGCTCGCTTTCGGCCCGACTTCGGCGATCAGCGCGGCACCGCACCTGGTGAAGAAACTGCCCTACACGCTGAACGATTTTTCCTACGTCTGCCAGGTGTTCGAGAACATCTTCGCGATCGCAGTCGCGCCGAAATCGAAGTACCGAACGCTCAAAGACCTGGTCGACGAGGCGCGAGCGAACCCGGCGAAGGTGTCGTTCGGCAGCTCGGGCATCGCCAGCGTGGGTCACCTTTCCGGCGAAGGCTTCGCACGCGAACTGGGCATCCAGTTGACCCATGTGCCGTTCCGCGGCGACGCGCAGACCGTGCCGCAGGTGCTGGGCGGACAGATCGATTTCAGCGTCTCGGGCATGGGGTCCGCCGCCACGTCATTGCGTCCGCTCGCGATCTTCAGCGATGCGCGCCTCCCCTTCATCGCCGATGTACCCACGGTGTCCGAACTCGGAATGCCCGCAATCCCGCCGGGCTACCAGGGCTTGTTCGCGCCGAAGGGGCTGCCCCCGCGCATACTCGCGGCGCTCGAGAAAGGCTGCGCCGACGCAGTCAACTCGGAAGCGTTCCGGGCCTTCGGCATCAAGGTCCGGCAGAAGGTGGCCTACGTCGACGGCGCCGGCTTCGCCCAGCGCACTCGGGACGATTACGAATACAAGCGTCGACTGATCGGCGCACTCGGCATCCAGCCTGAATGACGTGTCGACGATGAACGAGGCGCGCATCGACAACCCGGCCGCGGAGCAGACATGAGCCGATGGCAGTTCCGGAAGGGCTTGCATGACCTCGGCAACGGTTGCCATGCGTGGCTTCAGCCCGACGGCGGTTGGGGTTACAGCAACTCGGGCCTGATCAGCGACGCGGGCGAAACCTTGCTGGTCGATACCCTGTTCGATCTCGCGCATACGCAGGAAATGCTCGACGGCTACCGGGCCGCGGTCCCGGCCGCCCGGCGCATCGGTACCCTCGTGAACACGCACTCCAATGGCGACCATACCTTCGGCAACCAGTTGGTCGAAGGCGCTCGCATCCTGGCAAGCCGCGCCTGTGCCGAAGAGATGGACGCGCGGCGCCCGGAAGGACGCGCAGAGGTCATGCGACGCTGGCAGGAGTTCGGCGAAGCGGGCCGGGCAGTGCATGAACTGTACGGTGGACGCTTCGACTGGGACGGTGTGGTCTACACCCCGCCGACCGAGACATTCGAGCGCGAACTGACGCTCCGCGTCGGCCGCAAGACGGTGCAACTGCTCAACGTCGGGCCAGCGCACACCCGGGGAGACGTGCTCGTGTTCGTACCGCAGGATCACACCGTGTTCACCGGGGATATTCTGTTCATCGGCGGGCATCCCGCGGTGTGGGCAGGCCCGGTGGCGAACTGGATCGCAGCGTGCGACCGGATCCTCGCCTGGGATGTCGAGACGATCGTCCCCGGCCACGGGCCGATCACGGACAAGGCGGGCGTTGCCCGGCTCAAGGCGTACTTCGAGTACATCAGCATCGCGGCGCGCGAGCGATTCGATGCCGGCATGCCCGAAGAAGCGGCTGCGCGCGATATCTCGCTCGACGGCTTTCGCGGCTGGCTCGACGAGGAACGGATGGTGGTGAACGTGCATGCGCTGTACCGGGAATTCTCGGACGGTGCCGCGGCAACGAGCCATGACGAATTGCATGCGCGCATGCGTCGCTGGCGCGAAGACCGCCGTGGTGCGCGGGTTGCTTCATGAACGACCCATCGCCCTTGCAAACAGATGAGACGCATGACGCCACCCGGCAGAGTTGGGTCGGGTCGGCGCGCTCACATCCTGCGTTCCCGCTGCAGAATCTGCCGTTGGGGGTGTTCAGCCCCGCCTGGGGCGAGCGTCGCGGCGGCATCGCGATCGGCGATGACATCCTAGACCTGCATGCGGTCGCTGCCCTGCGCCTGTTCTCAGGGCCCG